>DULL01000110.1 GCA_012840395.1 Clostridiaceae bacterium
AGGGGTGCTCGCAATGGAGTTTTTCCATTTTATGCGGGGTTTTTTAAGTTCCGGAACGCTCGGTTTTCATTGTACCAAAAACACCCCGAGAGAAGCAAGTTTCTGGATGGCCTGCTTTAATACGCACTTTTGAGTGTATAAAGCAGGCTATATTTTTATCCAAAAAACAATTCAATTAAAAATAATATGCTTTTATAATTTATGTAATGTATATAAAATACAAATATGGAATAAAATATCATAAAAAATATCTATATTTAAAGGATAATTAAGGGTATATATAGAATATATAATACAGCACAAGAGTTTAATAAGAAACCTGAGTAATAATTATGCCGATAAAAAAGAAGGATTATTGCTAAAAATGTCGAACAATTAATAATACATATTTAGAAAAAATTAAAAAAATATTTAGAAAGGTATGTGAGGATATTTATAAAGAAAATATTCCAGAATGTTAATGTATGGGTATTTTTCAGAAGAGGTAATTGAAGAAATTAAATTAAGAAACGATATTGTGGACGTAGTATCTGAATATGTGAAGATTGAAAAAAAAGGTAAAGACTTTTTTGGACTTTGTCCCTTCCACAAAGAAAAAACTCCGTCTTTCAGTGTAGTACCTTCAAAACAGATATTTTACTGTTTTGGATGTGGAAAGGGTGGAAATGTAATTCATTTTATTATGAATGCTGAAAACCTTGACTATGTGGAAGCTGTCAGATTACTTGCGGAAAGAGCCAATATTCAGATAGCAGAGGTTGAAAGCAGGGAAGAGAAGCTAAAGGCTAAACTGAGGCAGGAAATATTGAATATAAATGTTGAGGCTGCCAGATTTTTCTTTGAAAACTTAAATTCTGCCCAGGGAGAAAAAGCAAAAAAATATCTGGAAAAAAGAAATATTCAGGAACATATTGTCAGGAGGTTTGGATTAGGTTATTCACCTGAGGAATGGGACAAGTTGTTTTTATTCTTGGAAAATAAAAAATTTTCTAAAGAATCCATTGTAAAAAGTGGTTTAGTATTAAAAAACAGAAAAGGAGGTTATTACGACAGATTTAGAGGAAGATTGATGTTCCCTATTTTCGATTTGAGAGGGAATGTAATAGGTTTTGGTGGAAGAGTTTTGGATTCTTCAATGCCTAAATATATGAATTCGCCGGAAACCATTGTCTATAATAAGGGAAGAAACCTATATGCATTAAACTTTGCCAGGAAGTCAAATGAAAAAAGTATTATTATGGTTGAAGGTTATATGGACGCAATATCTCTTCATCAACATGGGATTACAAATACTGTCGCATCACTGGGAACAGCTCTTACTGAAACTCAGGGGCGGCTGCTGAAAAAATATGCCGATGAAGTTATTGTTGCTTTCGATTCAGATACAGCAGGCCAGGCTGCCACATTAAGAAGCCTGGAATTACTGGATAGTATTGGTTGCAATGTGAAAATACTTACTTTGCCTCAAGGTAAAGACCCTGATGAATATATCAGGAGCAATGGAGCAGAAGAATTTAGAAAACTGGTAAAGAATTCTCTCTCCGTTGTAGAATTTAGAATAAAAACCATAAAAAAGGAGACAGATACAGAAACAACTGAAGGGAAAATTAAGTTCTTGGATATGGCTGCAGAAGTTTTGTCTAAGATTGATAATAATATAGAAAAAGAAATGTATGTAAAAAAAATAGCCAGTGAATACGGTATTAGTGAAGAATCTATTTTATTGGAGATAGATAAAAAAATAAGAGCAAAAAATTATAGGAAATTAGCTGTTAGAACAAATAATAATGTAAGAAATATCATACAAAAAAAATCACTGGATAAAATGGCAGAAAAACAAATACAAGATGAAAGGATATTCCTTGTATTATTATGTATAGATAATGGACTTTTCCGGAATCTTAGAGATAGAATTAATATTAATTTGTTCACAGATGAACAAAACAAAAGAATAGCAGAAATAGTTTTTAGCAGGCTTGAAAATGAAAGAGAAATTACGCCTGATGAATTATTGGATATTGCAGGAGTAGATTTAGCACATATTTTTGCAGAAATTATTAGCGAATTAAGCCATTGCGATGATATATATAAGGCAATTATGGGAAAGATTACAAGTATGGAAATGTACCATATAAAAAACAGACAAAAACAAATAGTTAGTGTTTTGGAAAACCAAACAGGATTGACAGAAGGAGATGTTGAAAAATTAAAACAGGAATTACTACAACTTACATTATTAATAAAGAATCGAAAAAACAAATGATATTATTAGAGAAAGGAGGGGTAATTCTTGAGCGCGAAAAATGATAACAGGAAAGCTATACTTAAAGATCTGATTGAAAGAGGAAGAGCAAAAGGCATGCTTACCTATAAAGAAATAATGGATGCTTTTGAAGAAGTAGAGCTTGAACCTGAACAGATTGAAAAAATATATGAAACTATAGAAGCAGTTGGTATAGATATAGTTGGAGATATAGATGATGAAATTGAAGATTTGCAAGAGCAGGAAATAGATTTAGATATGACTCTGCCGGAAGGAGTAAGTATTGACGATCCGGTAAGAATGTATCTTAAAGAGATAGGAAAGGTACCCCTTTTATCTGCTGATGAAGAAATTGAGCTGGCTAAAAGAATGGAAAAAGGAGATACAGAAGCAAAGCGCAGATTGGCGGAGGCTAACTTAAGGCTTGTCGTAAGTATTGCTAAAAGATATGTAGGTAGGGGTATGCTGTTTCTTGATTTAATTCAGGAAGGTAACCTTGGACTTATAAAAGCTGTAGAAAAATTTGATTATAGAAAAGGCTATAAATTTAGCACATATGCTACATGGTGGATAAGACAAGCAATAACCAGGGCTATTGCTGATCAGGCAAGAACCATTAGAATACCTGTTCACATGGTAGAAACCATTAATAAACTCATTAGGGTATCCCGCCAGCTATTGCAGGAATTAGGACGAGACCCTCATCCGGAAGAGATAGCCAAGGAAATGGGTATGCCCGTTGAAAAAGTAAGAGAAATAATGAAAATTTCTCAGGAACCTGTATCCTTAGAAACCCCAATTGGTGAAGAGGAGGATAGCCATCTGGGCGATTTTATTCCTGACGACGATGTGCCTGCTCCTGCAGAAGCAGCTGCTTTTACACTCCTCAAGGAGCAACTGATAGATGTACTGGATACACTAACATCCAGGGAAGAAAAAGTCCTTAGGCTTAGATTTGGGCTTGATGACGGTAGGGCAAGAACTCTTGAGGAAGTAGGCAGAGAGTTTAATGTAACAAGAGAAAGGATACGCCAGATTGAAGCAAAAGCATTGAGAAAACTCAGACATCCCAGCAGGAGTAAAAAGCTGAAGGATTATCTGGACTGAGTATAAACTGCTTTTTCAAGCCAAGAATTTAAAGGAATAGCGAAATAAAACAAGAATTAATTAGCAATAATATTCTAATTTAAGTAAAAAGCATAATGAAAGAAAAAAAACTCTTGACCTTGAGGCTTTACACAAGTATAATATATTTTGTGCCGGCGACGTGATAACATAAGTTTGAATCCGGCACATAACATTCCTCAATAGCTCAGTCGGTAGAGCATGCGGCTGTTAACCGCAGGGTCGTAGGTTCGAGTCCTACTTGAGGAGCCAAAAGGGCCTTTAGCTCAGTTGGTTAGAGCAACCGGCTCATAACCGGTCGGTCCGGGGTTCGAGTCCCTGAAGGCCCACCAAGGAATTTAATATTGTTTTGTTCACGATATATAATTAATAGGAAGCTTTGCTTCTTATTTTTTTTCTGTTAAATTATCGAAATCATCGTTTCCCCAGAGTTGAGATGAAATGGCGGATGAACTTTTTTTACTTAACTTATTTATTAAATTATTTTGCAATCCGGCATTTAAAAAAATTGTTTCCCTTGCTGTTTCAATATCTTTTAATCTGGTTCCTCTAAACTTTTTATTCATAATCCTTGCACCTACTATAATGGTTTTTGTTCCTAATGAGCCCGGGTTTATATAGCAACTTCTTTATTCTATATTGTGCCCAACTATGATAAAATAATAAAAAGAAAAAAGAAAATAATATAAATATTAGTTATTGTTAGCAAAAAACTACAGGAGATTAATGTGACGGCGGTAAAAAGATTGGAGCTTAAGGGAAGATTAAAACTAATATGCGAAAAAGTTCCGCCCTCAGGAACACTATGTGATATAGGTACCGATCATGCTTACATTCCAATATATTTGGTGCAAAAAGGTATTTGTTCCAGGGCAATTGCAACAGATATAAGAGAAGGACCACTTAAAATAGCAAGGGAAAACATAAAAAACCATAATTTGGAGAATAAAATTGAGACCAGGCTTGGATACGGCCTTGAACCAATAAGTATATCAGAGGCTGAAACAATAGTAATTGCAGGTATGGGAGGAAAACTTATTACAGAGATTTTGTCCTCAGAATTCTCTAAATCAGCCAATGCAGGCACTTTAATACTACAGCCCATGAATGCAATAGATCTGGTGCGTGAATACCTTTATACAAATGGTTTTGACATATATGACGAGACTTTAGCTTCCGAGGATAATAAAATATACACCGTTATTAATACCAGATATACTGGTGTAAATCAGCAGTTTACCGACCTGGATTTAATAATAGGGAAAAAAATAATTGAAAAGTCAGATCCACTTCTGGGAAAATATTTAGAGAAAAAAATCAGGCAGGTAGATGTGATAATAAGGGAATTAAAAAATGCCAAAGACAGGAAAGAAGATTTAATCCGGCTGGAAAATCTAAAAGCTTCTTTCCTTAAAATATTGAGGAAATATAGCTAAGAATTAATCACTTAAGATTATATTACTTAAAAAATTACGTTATTAAATTAATATTATTGGCAGGTGATTGCAATTAGCAGAAAGTGTTGGGAAATCATTGAATTCATGGAGGAGATCGCGCCTACAGATCTTGCAGAATCCTGGGATAATGTGGGTTTAGTTATTGGCAGCCCTAATATAGTTGTGAACAAGGTAATGGTATGTCTTGATGTAACTTCCGAGGCTGTAAGAAATGCCGTGGATAATGGGGTAAATCTTATTATCTCCCATCATCCGGTTATATTTAAGGGACTGAAAAGTATAAATTTTGAAACTCCATATGGGGAGTTAATTTATAATATAATAAAGAACCGTATAAACATTTATTCTGCCCATACAAACTATGATTATGCAGATAAAGGGGTAAACCAGCAACTGGCGGAAGCGTTGGAATTGAGGCAAATTAAGCCACTTATGGAAGAGAATAGTTGTACCGGTGCATATTCACGAACATGTGAACTTGTAAAAACAGGTTTGTTGACTAGCCCAATGACAATGGAAGATTTTATATTATACATTAAAGACAAGCTAAACGTCCGAAATGTAAAAGTGGCAGGATGGAGAGAGAAGGCTGTCAGTAAAGTCGCAGTTTTTTGCGGCAGTTATGATCCGGACATACTTGAGGTAGTTATGAATAAATCCGACGTTCTTGTTTCAGGAGATTTAAAATACCACCATGCCATTGAAATATTAGAAAATAAATTCTGTGTTGTGGATGCAGGACATTTTAATACTGAAAAAATAATGGTACCTAATACTGTAAGAATGCTTAGGGAGAATTTTACCGATATCGAAGTTATTTGCCATTATACGGAGGACGATCCATTTAAATACTATTGACATACTACATATAAAACATTATAATATATGCGCCTTCAATAATAAGGCGTAAAATGATTAAATGAGTAAATCAGATGTTCGCATATACTGTACCGAAAGGTCGTATATGAGGAAAGTCCGGGCTCCATAGGGCAGGGTGCCGGGTAACTCCCGGTGAAGGCGACTTCAAGGAAAGTGCAACAGAAATATACCGCCTGCAATTTATTGCATGGTAAGGGTGGAAAGGTGAGGTAAGAGCTCACCAGACAGCATGGTAACTTGCTGTCTCTGTAAACCCCACCTGGAGCAACACCGCATTAGGGATGATGACGCGGCCCGCTAGTCCCGTTTAGGTGGCTTGAGCCATACAGAAATGTATGGCCTAGATAGATGAACATCTAATACAGAACCCGGCTTATAGATTTACTCATATAATATTTGAAAAGGCATCAGCGCGCAAGCTTGATGCCTTTGTAAATACCTTTTGGAGGTTGTTTGAAATGAAACTCTTTATTATTTCCGACATTCATGGTTCATTTTATTACTTGAAAAAAGCTCTTGAAGCATACGAAAAAGAACAGGCAGATTACATACTTATATTAGGTGATATTCTTTATCATGGAGCAAGAAATCCAATTCCTCCTGAATATAATACTCTTCAGGTAGCCACATTACTGAACAAATATTCAAACAGGATTATAGCCGTAAGAGGGAACTGTGATAGTGATGTAGACCTGTTGGTTATTGAGTTTCCGATCGAATCTTTATACTCAACAGTCTTACTTAATGATTTCCGTATTTTTCTTACTCATGGACATATTTATAATGGAGAAAACCTACCAAATTTAAGAACTGGTGATGTTTTATTCCACGGCCATACCCATGTTCCTGTAATAGACCAGAAGAATGGCATATACATTATTAATCCTGGTTCCATTACTTTTCCTAAAGATGGTTATCCAAATTCCTATGGTATTTTACGAGACAATATCGTTGAAATTAAAGATTTAGAGGGTAATGTATTTAAGAGTGTAGAGATAACTAGATAGAGTTACACTCATTAAACAACCATATACCAATGACTTGTTATATTTAATATATTATTGCTAATAATAAAAAAAGCCATTTGAACAAAAGAATAAATACGCTGGATAATAATAAGGCAAAAAGCAAATATTAATTATCTGAGTTAAAAAAAGAATAAGGCAATAATAAAAGCAATAATATATGGAAATATAACAGGGAAGTGATAGATTGGTAAGCGAGAGTAAAGTAACTTTTGATAACCCATTGGCTAAATCAGAAGCAAATGTAATAAAAGACAATACTGAAGAAACTGAGTCAATTAAAGAGTTTGGTACTGCAAGTGTTTCTAATCCAAGGGGAAATATACATTGCCTTACCATAATAGGTCAGATTGAAGGGCATATAATTCTGCCTCCCCAGAATAAAAGTACAAAATATGAACATGTTATACCTCAACTTGTTGCCATTGAAGAAAGCCAGGAAATAGACGGGCTTCTTCTTATATTGAATACAGTGGGCGGCGATGTTGAGGCAGGCCTTGCAATAGCCGAAATGATAGCCAGTATGTCTAAACCAAGTGTTTCTCTGGTTCTCGGAGGAGGACACAGTATAGGTGTTCCAATGGCTGTGTCAACAAAATACTCATTTATTGCTCCATCGGCAACCATGACCATACACCCCATCAGGCTCAGCGGTCTTATCATAGGTGTGCCTCAGGCTTATGAATACTTTGACAGAATGCAGGAAAGAGTGGTTCAATTTGTTTCTAAAAATTCTAAAATATCAAAAGAAAAATTTCGGGAGCTAATGATGAAAACAGGAGAGCTTGCAAATGATGTAGGAACGGTTCTGTTTGGTGAAGAAGCCGTGAAATACGGGATAATTTCTGAAGTTGGTGGATTGTCAAATGCTTTGGAAAAATTGTATTCATTAATCGATGAACACAAGAAAAGAAAAAACATATATATAAATAATGATAAAGGTGAGTTACAGTGATACTATATTCGGTGATTCCTGCAGAGAAAGTGTTTGAGGGGTATACTGAAAACAATGTAAAGGAATTTGTGGAATTGGATTATAGAGGAGAAAAAATATTAGCTGCAGCTATGGGAAATGGTGAATATATGATTTCAAGAATAATCAGTACTTCACCAAAAGTCTACTTGGATCCAAAGCTGCAGCCGGGCACTATTATACGATTATAAGGCAACAGGAGGAGATTTTTCAGCAGCAGAAAAATTCTCTTACCTTATAATTTTTATTTTTATAAAATCTTAAATTTATTTATTTCATCAGACAATTTTTGTGCTTCCTGACCAAGCTCATATGCATTGGCTGCCAACTGTTCTATGCTTGATAACTGCTCTTGCGTTGATGCGGTGATTTCTTCAGTGGAAGCAGCTGTTTCTTCTGACACGGCAGAAATATTCTGTATGGACTGAAGTGATAAATCTTTTTCCTCTCCGATTTGTGTGATCCTAGCCAGAATATCTTCTAATTTTTCATGTAAAAGTTGCATATGGGAAGCTATATTGTTAAAGGTCGCAACTGTATTTTCAACTGCCTCATTCTGAGAATTAAGAATATCCTGTGAAGCTATTGCCCTTTGATAAACTTTACTGGTCTGCTCTTGGTTACTTGCAATTATTTCGCCTATTTCCCTGGTAGCATTCAAAGATTGCTCTGCAAGTTTTCTGACTTCACCTGCTACAACTGCAAAGCCTCTTCCCGCATCACCTGCACGGGCTGCCTCAATAGCGGCATTTAATGCTAGGAGATTTGTTTGGTCTGCAATTTCATCTATTACCTTAACTATCTTGCCGATAATTTTTGAGTTGCTGTCTAATGCCTGAATATCGGAAATAATTGTGTTTATTATTGCAGTAGTTTCACCGGCCTTTTTATTAAGATCTTCAACAGATACCAGGCCAACTTGAGTAAGATCTAGAGCTTTTTTAGAAACATCATCTATAACCGTTGCGCTTTCATAGACATTATTTATACCTTCAGCCAAATTGCTCATATAAAGGACACTTTGTTCGGCGTCATTAGCCTGGGAAGCAGCTCCTTCAGATATCTCCTGTATTGCTCGGGATACTTCCTGGGAAACAGCCGAAACTTGCTGGGAGGTATCGGATACAGTTATTGCGTATTCCTTAACTCTGTTGGAAATAATCATTGTTTGTTTAATTAAATTGCTCATATTCTGTATCATATAAGCTATACTTTTTGTAAGTACACCAAACTCATCCCTGCGTTTTGTCTGAGGTATTTCAGTCAGGTCACCTGATGCCGCCTTAGTAATTGACTTGATTATGCTGTTAATTGACTTGTTCATGCTTAAAGCTGTAATAGATCCCAGTACAATTGAAAATAGTACTGCAATAATTACAAGGACAGTAGTAAAAACTGCAATTCTCCTGGTCTGAGAATATAATTCCGAGAGAGGGACAACGCCTAGAATAATAAACCCGGTCTTTCCGATTTTATAAAATGTTATAAGATGATCTTTACCTTTGTATCCATGAATAAATGAACCACTCACTTCTTCTCCATTACGAATTGACTGGAAAAAATCCTGCTCGTGAATATTAACGTCATGAGTATCATTACTGTTTTCTTCACTGAAAATATGATAAACATCCTGATTGTCAGGACTTATTAAATGGATTTCACTATTATTTCCTAATTGAATTTCTTCTAATAAATTTTTTATGATATCTGATTTAATATCAATGTAAAGCATTGCCAGTAATTCCCCGGTAGATAAATTTTTTATTGGTCTTACCAGAGACATAGGATATTTCATGCTGGTGTAATTTGTCCGTTTATTATCAATTTCAGGATGGCTCCCCAACCAGAAAGCTTTGCCGCCGGCATCAATGATTTCCTTTAAATTTGCCGTTCCTATTATAGAGTCCAAAGTTAATTGATAATTTGAATATCCGGAAGTAGTATAGGTTTTGGAATTATTGGCAACAATCACAATATCAGCAATATATTTATTAGCCATATAAATACCTGACAAAAACTTATCTACGTTACCCCTTGCTGTTATTAACTCATAAGCATTGATTTCAGCTTCCATAGAGTAATATTTTTGAACATCTGCATTTGTAAAAATTTGCATTGATATTGATTCTATATTATCGATAAGAACGCTAAGATATTTTTCTGACTGTTTCATAGTCTGTATTGTAGAATTTTCAGCTACTGTAGTAACTGCTTCCGAGGCTTGCTTGTAGGAAATTGTTCCTAGTAAAATAATTGGAATTATTAGAGCTAAAGAAATTGCAACTAGTTTTATGCCGATTTTATTTAGGTTATTCAGTCCTTTAACTTTAATCGGATTTTTGAATTTCCTAATAAAATTTCCAGGCTTATTAATTGCTACTTTCATAATTATAATACCCTCTTTCGTTATATGATTAACAATACTTAATAAATGTATCCGGAAAGAGTTAAGGCATCCGGGTAAAGTAATAATAGAATATAGCTTTAAATTATGATATATTAGGTATAAACATATCACTATTTATATCGGAAGATTTAGTTAGTTAATTAACAGCAGAAGTCAACATAATTTAACAAAAGATAACATAATATTTATGGAGGTGTTGTAGTGAAATCTGTTAAGATACATAAGAAAAAATATAAACGAAAGAAAGAAGGGAAAAAGCACAATTACAACCAGGAAATTCTGGGGGTTGTTGTACTTGCCCTGGGAATTCTGACTTTCTTAAGTGTTTATTTTAATAACTCAATAGGTGTATTTGGTGTATTTATAAAAGGAGTTTTTTCAGGTTTTATGGGAATAACCTCCTATTTATTGCCTCCAGTTATAATTGTTTACTCGGTATTTATGATTTTCAAGAAAAACAGTCCTCAGTTTAACCTTAAGATTATGTATTTAATAATACTTTTTGTGCTTATCTCGGCAATTATACAGGTGGGTTATTATAAAGAGATAGATTATAGCAATAAAACGTTTATAAAAAGTATTGAAAAGCTTTATGCGGACGGTATGAATCTGTCAGGAGGCGGAGTTTTAGGAGGAATGCTTACACTGCCTCTGATGATATACTTCAAAAACCTTGGCACTATAATTATATTGACTACTGCATCAATTATAGACGTTATGTTGCTGACCAACATATCTGTTGCAGGCCTATTGAAAGGTATTAAAAACCTATTTGTTAAGAAGGGTACTTCTGCGGTAAAAAATACTACTTTAAGCCAAGAAGAAGAAAGAAAAATTACTGTTGATGATTTAAAAGACTATTATTTTGAAACCGATGAGATTGGTTATACTGATATGTTAGAACAGAAGCACAATACTAAACCCAAAATAATTGATTTCAAGATTGAGAAGGATAACAGGTCGGTTAAAAGTAAAGAAAAATCTGGAAGAATATATAATGAGAATGATATAGGAAATGCAGAAAATATAAATAATGAAAGAAATAATGAAAGCGAGAAAGCAAAGATAGATAGGAAAAAAGGTGAGGAAATATTTCAGCAGGAAATTAATAAATCGCTGGCAAAACGTAAGACAGGAGGACTATATCAATATCCCAAAATTGAATTTCTTAAATCTGCTGAAAACAGCAAGAATATCAGAGCTTATAAAGCACAAGCTTTAGAAGGTGCCAAAATACTTGAGGATACTCTCAAAAGTTTCGGTGTTGATGCCCGAGTAATAAATATAAGCAGAGGTCCCACAGTTACCCGCTATGAGCTGCAGCCCAATGTTGGCGTAAAGGTAAGCAAAATTGTAAATCTTGCTGATGACATTGCGTTAAACCTGGCAGCTCCGGGAGTAAGGATTGAAGCTCCCATACCAGGAAAAGCAGCAGTTGGCATAGAAGTGCCAAATAAGGAAATAACTCCTGTACTGCTTAGAGAGGTTATTGAATCCGAAGAATTCATGAACCATTCCTCAAAACTTGCTTTTGCCTTAGGAAAAGATATCTCGGGAGAGTGTATAATAGCCGATATTTCCAAGATGCCCCACTTACTTATTGCAGGAGCCACAGGATCTGGTAAAAGCGTTTGTATAAACTGCCTGATAATGAGCCTTTTATATAAAGCTTCACCTGAGGAAGTCAAGTTTCTTATGATTGATCCGAAAGTAGTGGAATTAGGAATTTACAATGGAATACCTCATTTACTTATACCGGTAGTAACTGATCCCAGGAAAGCTGCGGGGGCGCTGAACTGGGCCGTTCAGGAAATGGTTAACAGGTATAAGCTTTTTGCTGAAAAATCGGTGAGAGATATGAATGGATATAATGATTTATTACGGAGGAATGGTGAAGAAGGAATACTACCTAATATAGTAATAATTATAGACGAGCTTGCTGATTTAATGATGGTGGCGCCTAATGATGTTGAGGACGCCATATGCAGGTTGGCACAAATGGCAAGAGCTGCTGGTATGCATCTTGTTATAGCTACCCAGAGGCCTTCTGTGGATGTAATTACAGGAGTTATAAAGGCAAACATACCCTCGAGAATATCCTTTGCGGTATCTTCTCAGGTTGACTCAAGAACAATACTTGATATGGGGGGAGCTGAAAAACTTCTTGGTAAAGGAGATATGCTTTACCATCCCATTGGTAAAGCAAAACCAATCAGGTTGCAAGGAGCATTTGTATCGGAATCTGAAGTTGAAAAAACTGTAGAGTTTCTGAAAGAACAGGGTAAGACTGAATATGACAATGACATAATAGAAGAAATTAATAAAGAAAATGTTCCAGATAATAATATATCTGAAAAAGTAGATGAAATATTGCCCAAAGCTATTGAATTGGTTATAGAAACAGGGCAGGCTTCAGTATCTTTGATTCAAAGGAAGTTTAAGGTTGGATATGCAAGGGCAGGAAGAATAATAGATCAGATGGAAGAAAGAGGAATTATCGGAGGCCCTGACGGAAGCAAACCAAGGCAGATATTAATCAGCAAACAGCAGTGGCAGGAAATGCAAATGTTCCAGGAAAAGTAGAAATGCAGAAAAGTCAGGAAAAGCAGGTTAAACGAGGCTGGTAAATGATTCTTGACATAAAAATTAAAAAAGCTTACAATTAATCTATGCTTGTGACAGCTATTATTGAATATGCAATAAATTGATGAACATTGAAAACTGCATATGGGGAGGTGCATTAATATAGAATTTTTTATTGGACTGCTAATTGGATTGATAATAGCAGCAGTTGCTTCAATTATAGCTTTTAGATGGGGAATTGAATCTCGAAAAAGAAAAGCTGAAGCCGAGATAGGAAGTGCTGAACAGGAAGCACAGAGAATATTGGCAGAAGCTCAAAAAGTTGGCGAAAGTAAAAAAAGAGAGGCACTTCTTGAAGCTAAGGAGGAAATCCATAGAAGTAGGGTAGAGCTAGACAGAGAGATTAAAGAGAGAAGAATTGAGATTCAAAGATTGGAAAGACGATTGCTTCAAAAGGAAGAAACCCTAGATAGAAAAGTTGAGTTGCTGGAACAAAAAGAAGAAGTCCTGAACAGGAAAAACCGCGAAATTCAGACAGCTCAGGAAAAGATCAATGAAATACTACAGAAGCAAGTAATGGAGCTAGAAAGGATTTCAGGGTTAACAGTTGATGAAGCCAAACAATATCTTCTAAAGAATGTTGAGGATGAAGTAAAGCACGAGATGGCAATGATGATTAAAGATTTGGAAACTCGTGCAAAAGAAGAATCAGATAGAAAGGCCAAAGAAATAATTGCATGTGCAATTCAAAAATGTGCTGCCGACCATGTATCTGAAGTTACTGTTTCGGTGGTACCTCTTCCTAATGATGAAATGAAGGGTAGAATAATTGGACGTGAGGGTAGAAACATCAGAACTCTTGAGACATTAACAGGGATTGACCTGATAATTGATGATACACCTGAAGCGGTAATTTTATCCGGGTTTGACCCAATTAGAAGGGAAATAGCAAGAATAACTCTTGAAAAGCTGATTCTTGACGGAAGAATTCATCCTGCAAGGATTGAAGAGATGGTGGAGAAAGCCAAGAAAGAAGTAGAGAATACTATACGCCAGGAAGGTGAAAATGCAACATTTGAAACCGGTGTTCATGGCTTGCACCCCGAGATTGTTAAACTGCTTGGAAAGCTCAGATTCAGGACAAGTTACGGACAAAATGTTCTGAATCATTCAATAGAAGTTTCATTCTTAGCTGGCTTAATGGCAGCCGAATTGGGTGTTGACGTACTACTGGCTAAGAGAGCAGGATTACTTCATGATATAGGTAAGGCTGTTGATCATGAGGTTGAAGGATCACATGTTACTATTGGAGCAGAAATCGCAAAGAAATATAAAGAAGGGCCTGAGGTAATAAATGCAATATTAGCACATCACGGGGATATTGAAGCAAACAATATTATATCAATACTTGTACAGGCAGCAGACTCAATTTCAGCAGCAAGGCCTGGTGCAAGAAGAGAGACATTGGAATCATATATTAAGAGAATAGAAAAATTAGAAGAAATTGCCAACTCTTTCCCTGGTGTTGAAAAATCCTTTGCAGTACAGGCCGGCAGAGAAATTAGAATTATCGTTAAACCAGAGGATGTTTCTGATGATGAAATAATTCTAAAGGCTCGTGAAATTGTTCAGAAGATAGAAAATGAACTGGAATACCCTGGACAAATAAAAGTTAATGTAATAAGAGAAACAAGAGCAATTGAGTATGCTAAGTAATTAATGATTAAATAACTATAACATAAAGGGCGTGATTTAACACGCCCTTTATGTTATTATAATATAAGGTGATAAATATTGAACATATTATTTATTGGAGATATTTTCGGAAATCCGGGGAGAAAAATCTCAAAAGAGGTTCTTCCTTCACTAATAAGAGAATATAATATAGATTTCTGTATTGCAAACGGAGAAAATGCTGCAGGTGGTTCAGGCATTACTTACACTGTAGCTCAGGAATTGTATAAACTGGGGATAGATGCTATAACCCTGGGCAATCACACATGGTCAAAAAAAGAGATAATAAATTTCATTGATTCTGATAAAAAAATAATAAGACCTGCCAATTACCCACTGGAATCACCTGGCAGAGGATCCGCAGTTATTGAAAAAAAAGAGTTGAAAATAGGTGTAGTGAATGTATTAGGCAGAGTATACATGGATATTGTTGATTGCCCATTTAAAGCTGCTGACAGGGAAATAGAGTATCTGAAGCAGTTTGTGAAAATTGTTCTGGTTGATATACATGCTGAGGCTACCTCGGAAAAGGCTGCATTGGCATGGTATCTTGACGGTAGGGTAAGCTGTGTATATGGAACTCATACTCATGTTCAGACTTCAGATGAGCGGATTCTTCCTTGCGGAACCAGTTTTATTACTGATGTGGGTATGACAGGCCCTTATGATGGAATTCTTGGAGTAGACAGGAACATAATAATTGAAAGGTTTTTGACCCATTTACCTGCAAAATTCGAGGTTGCTAAAGGCAAAGCACAATTTAATGGTATTGTTGCCGATATAGATGATAATACCGGTAAAACCAGGAGAGTAAAAAGAATAACAATAATACGGGATGTTTAAAAAATATAACAAATAAATTATACAATATATAATTCAATATTAACTAAAAAAAGGATTTTTGCCTTCTATGTAGAATAAACTAATGGTATACACCAAGATGACGTAGGAGGTAGTATAATTATGGAAATGGATGTATTAAGAGCATCAGCCAAGTCTTCACCTAATGCTTTGGCAGGAGCTTTAGCAGCTGTTATTCGTGAGAAAGGATCTGCTGAAATTCAGGCAATAGGAGCAGGCTCAATAAACCAGGCTATAAAAGCAGTTGCAATAGCCAGGGGATTTGTTGCGCCTACAGGGATAGAACTTATTTGTATTCCCGCTTTTATTGATATTAATATTGATGGTGAAATAAAAACCGGTATAAAGTTAATAGTGGAACCACGGAAATAACTGAATAAAGCTCATGGAATGTTTATAAGGAGTAGAAGGTTTGCAATTAAAAAGATTCGCAGATAATGACAGCATAATATTTACTAATAAAGATGGCCTGGTATATTTGCAGTTTACAAATTTAAAAAAATATGATAATGCTATTATTCACTGTTTTACAACCAGGCTCGGGGGTGTAAGTAAAGATTCCTGCTTCTCCTTGAATCTTGGTGACAAGTTTTATGATAGCATTAAAAATGTTGAAGAAAATTTTGAACGAATATGCAGGGCTATCGGTATTAAAAAAGACAGCCTGGTTTTTTCCAATCAGGTTCATGGGACAAACATAAGAAAAGTTGGAGAAAAAGATAAAAATAAAAAAATTGAAGACAGAAGAAAGACAGAACCCCATGATGGATTGATGACTAACGTCAGAGGCATATCCCTTGTTACATTCTATGCTGACTGTGTACCTGTTCTTTTTTATGACCATAACAAAAAAGTAATAGCAATGGCACATTCAGGATGGAGAGGTACTGTATCTGAGATTGCAGCTGAAACTGTGAAAAAGCTTGCAGAAGAGTATCATTGTGATCCGGATAATTTGGAGGTGGCAATAGGACCCTCCATAGGAAAGTGCTGTTTCGAAGTTGGTGAGGATGTATACTTTCAATTTCTGGACAGACTTCATTGGAGCGAAGCCTATTGCAGAAAAACAGGTGAAAAAAAGTGGCATATTGACCTTCAGGGAATTGTAAGGCAATCTCTTATAAATACAGGAGTAAGAAGGGAAAATATATGTACTGCAAACATTTGTACAAAATGTAATAAAGATATTTTTTATTCCCATAGGGGTGATAACGGAAAAACAGGTAGTTTGGCTGCAATTATGAAAATAATATAAATATGATGACATAGTTGTAGGAGTAGCATATGAACAGAAAACCATACCGCAATATACCTGTAATTGCTATTATACTTGTTGTAATGTTTATTATGGTTTCCTGCCAACAATTGTATAATAGTAGTGAAAATATTAATAATAGTCCAGGTGCGAGCAGAGATACCCAGTATGTTCTTTCTGGCAATACCAGTAAAAATAGTGACTCTGTTTTAGATATGGGTCCTGTAAAAGGTGGAGTATTAAGAATTTTTAGTACTGACCCAGACACTTTAAATCCCATAATAACAAATAACAAATATGTAAAAGATTTTTCTGGTTTTATTTTTGAAAGTCTTGTTGCATTGGACAAAAATCAAAAACCTGTTCCTCTTCTTTCTGAGAGCTGGGAAGTTTCTAATAATGGACTGATATGGACTTTTCATATAAGAGATAATGTCTATTGGCACGATAAACAAAAATTCACAGCCTATGATGTAGAATATACCTTTGATTATATATTAAAGAACAGCATTTATACTACATATAAAGATAATTTGCAGAACGTAACTACTTTTGCCGCCGTTGATGAAAAAAATTTCAGGATAGTACTCAGCAAGCCAAATTCCTTCACGGCAGAACTTATGACTTTTCCTATATTGCCAAAACACCTTTCAGATAAAAACTCGGTCATAATGTCAAAGGAATATAAGCCTGTTGGAACAGGGCCTTTTAAATACTTATCATATAAAGAAAATGAGAGGATTTTATTGGAAGCTAATTCAGATTGGTGGTATTCTGCGGACATTGAGGATACCAGTGAAAAGCTTCCTTATATTGATCAAATCTACATCGAGTTATATGATAATTCCGCTTATGCAGTGGGAGCTTTCCAAACCCGTGATGTGGATGTAAATTTTAATGAGACAGTAGATTATGACAAGTATTATGGAAGGTATGATCTTACAATAAAAAAATATACAGGAAACAGATTTGAATTTGTATCCTTTAATTTGGATAATCCCATATTGTCTGATGTTAAAGTCAGACAGGCTATTAATTATGCTGTTAATAAAGAAAAGATAATCGGAAAGCTTCTTCCTGAAAAAGCAGTGGCATCAGATTTTCCCATTGTTCCGGGAAGCTGGCTTAATGATTCAAATATAGTTGCATATGAGCCAAGTATTACAAAGGCAAAAAAAATACTGGAAGAGGCTGGATGGAAAGAAGAAAACAGTATTTTTTATAAGTGGATAAACTGGGCAAAGAGACCGTTAAAACTAGAATTACTGGTAAATGAAGATAATGATTTAAGGAAATTAATTGCATATGAGATTAAAGAACAGCTGGCTGAAGCAGGTTTTGATATACAGGTTAAAGAAATGAAGTGGGAAGAATTAATTAAAAAAGTTGATAAAAAAGATTATGACATGGTTATTATGGGTTGTTCTGCACCGTCAGTTCCGGATATATCATTTCTATATTCCACTCCTTATCTACCGGACAATTCTTCTCCTGAATCTCTCAGAGGAAGGAATATAGCTGGTTATAGCAATCCAATGGTAGATAAATACATAGAGAGAATTTATTCGGAGCACGATGATGAAAGGAAAAAAGCACTGTTCATAAATATGAGAAATATTATTATAGAGGATGTTCCATATCTTGTTTTATTTTTCTACAATGATGCGGTACTTTTAAATAGAAATATGAGCGGCAATATTCAACCTCATGCCTGGAACAAGTTTAGCAATATAGCCAGATGGTATATTCCACGCCTTTACAACTAACAAGTATCAATGTATAATTTTACTTGTTATACTCTTGGACAGGATGGATTTTAATTATGTTTTGGATTTTAATAATAATTTTTATAACTGCGGCAGACCAGATAACAAAAGCGGTAATTGTTAATAATGTAGAGTTCGGGGAAATGATTCCGGTTATTGAAGGTTTCTTTTATATTACCCATCATACAAATTCTGGTGCTGCCTGGGGTGTTTTCTCAGGGGGAAGATATGTTTTTATTTCTATTACCATTTTGGCATCTGTTATAATGTTATATTTTTTATTTAAATCCGGAAATAAATTATTAAAGGTTTCTCTGAGTTTAATACTGGGTGGAGCAATTGGGAATCTTATTGATAGAATAGCCTCTGGCAATGTTGTGGACTTTCTTGATTTTTATTTTGGAAGCTATAACTATCCAACTTTTAATGTAGCTGATTCTTTTATAGTTATTGGAACAATTTTGTTATCTGTATATATACTATTCTTCTACAGAGAAAGTAGCAGGAAAGAAAGGGATAGTATATATAAGACCAGTGAAGAAAATAATGGCGGCATTAAAGAAAAAGAAGACTCTCTTGATTGTGAACACCTAAAGGAGCAGGAATAAAGAAGCATGAAAGAAATAAGCATTATATCTGAGGATGAGGGTATCAGAATAGATGTTTGGCTGACATCAAAATTGGAAGACATCTCAAGGACATATGTTCAAAAACTAATAACTGATAGCAATGTAACTGTCAATGATAAAGTTGTTAAAACAAATTATAAAATAAAAGCCGGGGATAAAGTAAGGGTAGAAATACCTGAGCCTAGAAAGCTTGAAGTAATACCGGAAAAAATCAATATAGATATTGTTTATGAAGATGATGATATTATTATAGTAAATAAACCTAAAGGAATGGTTGTTCACCCGGCTGCAGGCAATTACTCCGGCACCCTTGTTAATGCATTAATGGATTACTGTGGTGACAGGCTCTCAGATATAAATGGTGTTATCAGGCCTGGAATTGTCCATAGAATAGATAAGGATACGTCAGGATTACTTGTAGTGGCAAAAAATAACCAGGCTCATGAGAAATTGTCGGCAGAGCTTAAAACTACAAAGTTAAAAAGAGTTTATGAGACAATTGTTCAGGGAGTAATTGTTGAAGAGAGCGGCACAATTGATGCACCAATAGGAAGGCATGAAGCAGACAGAAAAAAGATGTCTGTGAATACACGAACAGGTAAGAGGGCAGTTACCCATTTTAAGGTATTGGAAAGATTTAACAATGCTACATACCTGGAAGTCCGTCTTGAAACAGGGAGAACCCATCAGATCCGTGTCCATATGGCTTATATTGGTCATCCTGTAATTGGAGATAAAGTTTATGGTGGTAAACAACAAAAATATAGTATTGAGGGGCAGGTACTCCATGCAAAAACCCTTGGATTTCATCATCCAACTACAGGGAAATACATGGAGTTTACCTCCCAATTGCCGGAATATTTTATAAATCTGTTAAAACAGCTAAGAGAAGCTTAAAAGCTCATTACCTTCTGATTTCAACCTTTGTACCAACATCTACAAAATCATAAAACTCTTCTATATCCTTATTCGTTAGTCCAACACAGCCCCATGTCCAGTTGTTGCCAAATTCAGGTATATCTCCTCCGTGAATGCCTATTCCGCCTCCGAGAGCTGTATACTGAGGAGGAGTCTTGCCCTGGTTTATGGCATTTACTATTTCATTATAGGTGTTTTTATCGATAATTCCCTGGTTAAGGCCCCGCTGTGCATCTTCAATGTTAGGATAGCTTAATCTTAACCATCTGGAACCTAAATAATAATCTGCCGGATTCAATACCGATTTCTGGGTTATATAGAAGTTTCCCTCAGGTGTTTTATGGTCACCCGCAACTTGCTTGTCTCCTATTCCGCCGTCACCAGTTTCAACATGATATGTCTTTAATAATATACCATGTGAAAAAATCATAAGGGTATGGTCAGACTTATCTACAACTATTTCTAAATCTGCAACTGAGGGAGATATCCCTTTTTCAGTTAATATATCCTTAAGAGGTTTTATGCTTCTTACAGGTATAATAAGGATCTGACCCGGCATTATTAAATCTGTTTTAAGGTCATTTGCCAGCATTAACTCAGTAACCGTTATACCATGTTTTCTGGCAATAAGAAATAATGTATCTCCGCTTTTAACGGAATAAAGGTTAGATCCTGGTGTAAGAGATACTGGCACTGTCAAAACTTGCCCTGGTATTATCAAATCTGTTGTAATTCTGCTGGAGTTTTTAATAGCGCTTACAGTGGTATTATATTTTTTTGCTATAAAAAACAAGGTATCTCCGCTTTTTACAGTATATTTCACTGTAGCCTGCTCAACAGTACCTGCAGCAGAGACAGGACTACTTGTATATGCAATTGTGCTAAAACATATATACGATAATAATAAAACTATAATTATTTTTGCGAATAAATGAGTATTTATCTTAAACATTTTGACCCCCAATCAAAAACATTTGTTTAAATATAGTAACATCTTATTTCTGTTGCTTCAAAGGTAATTATTACTATGTCAATATACATGATAGATGTTAAAAAATACGAAAACATATAGTAATGATTAAAATTATTACAAAAAGGATTGTTAGAGGATTGTTAAAGGATTGTTAAAGCCAGAGATTAACTGGTATAATTATAATTACTATATGACTATAATTGTCTGGGAAAAGAGGGTGAAAATATGAAACATCAGACCATACCATTATCGGAAAAAACAAAGCAGCTGATTCTTCAGCTTCAGCAAAACGAAATAACTGAACAGGCAATATATATGAATTTGGCAAAGCGTACGAAAAAACAATCAGACAGAGATGTACTGGAGCGTATTGCCAAAGAAGAGGGAGCCCACAGCAAGATCTGGGGAAAATATACAAATAAAGAGCTGAAGCCTCAAAAGCTAAAAGTTTTATTCTACAGTATATTAAGCATGATTTTAGGATATACTTTTGTCATTAAAGTTATGGAAAATGGAGAAAAGACTTCTCAGGAAATATACTCAAAATTGAATTCGGAAGTTTCCGAAGCACAAAGAATTTATCAGGAAGAACAAATGCATGAACAGGCATTGATAGATTTGCTGGATGAAGAACGTCTGAAATATGTAGGCTCAATGGTGCTTGGACTCAATGATGCTTTGGTGGAATTGACAGGAACACTGGCAGGCTTGAGTTTTGCTTTGCAGAATAATAAACTGGTGGCTCTTTCAGGCTTGATTACCGGGATTTCTGCTACATTATCCATGGCTTCATCGGAATACTTATCAGCACGTTCCGAAGGTAATTCCAATCCCTTAAAGTCATCCTTGTATACTGGTATTATGTATATTATCGCAGTTATTCTGCTGGTGCTGCCATACCTTGTTTTACCAAGCAAGCAGTATGTGCCTGCCCTGCTTATCATGCTTCTTGTTGTAGTTGCCATTATATTTGCTTTTACCTACTATATTTCAGTGGCGAAAGATTTACCTTTCAGGAAAAGATTTACTGAAATGGCCACAATCAGCCTGTCAGTAGCTGCTTTATCTTTTATAGTAGGTATTCTTGTGAAACATTTTCTCGGAATAGATTTATAAAAAAGGCGGAAGCAAAAGAACCGTCCCTGTGCTTCAAAGAACCGTCACTGTGTTTTCTTTAAGTAAAAAAGATTTGAGGTTGAACTAATCTATGAAGGACTTTGCTGTTAAGAATGCAACTATTGAGAAAAAATCATCTATTGAAAGAAACCTAACTGAAGGCAATGTAGCTAAACAATTGATTTTGTTTGCGTTGCCATTTATGTTGTCGAACTTTATTCAAACTCTATATAATGTTGCTGATATGCTAATTGTAGGAAATTATGTTGGCTCTGCGGGAGTATCCGGTGTAAATATTGGCGGACAGGTTACATTTATTATGACCAATATCGTTATAGGACTGAGTGCGGGAGGCACTGTTGTTATTGCGCAGTATTTAGGTTCCGGTGAAAGAAAAAGCATGAATGAATCGATAAGGACTCTGATTACTTCATTGCTTGTTGCGGCTGTTGTATTCACCGTTGTAATGACCCTCTTGTCAGACCATATTCTTAGGCTTCTTCAGACGCCGGAAGAATCCTACAGACAGGCAAGGGATTATCTGAATATTACTTTATCAGGAACGATTTTTATTTTCGGATATAACGCTTTTTCTGCCATATTACGGGGGCTTGGTGACAGCAGAAGCCCGCTGATATTCGTCACAATAGCCTGTATAGTAAATGTTTTCCTTGATATTCTGATGGTCGGTGGATTAGGAATGGAAGCGGCCGGCGCAGCCCTTGCAACTATTATTTCACAAGCCATTAGTATGATTTCCTGTATCGTCTATCTTAAGAAG
Source organism: Clostridiaceae bacterium (assembly GCA_012840395.1). Classification (NCBI taxonomy): domain Bacteria; kingdom Bacillati; phylum Bacillota; class Clostridia; order Eubacteriales; family Clostridiaceae; species Clostridiaceae bacterium. The sequence continues at coordinate 22,746 of DULL01000110.1, forward strand.
AAAGGCTTCGAATTTGATTTCAAACTAAGTTCATTCAGATTTTATAAAGAACGTTTTGTCATGCTTATGAATGTAGGTATACCTATATCTGTACAAAATGTTATTGTTAATTTTTCATTCCTGGTTCTCACTGCTATTGCAAACAGCATGGGTGTGAGTGCTTCGGCTGCTCTTGGAATAGTGGGTAAATACAACGGATTCGCTATATTACCTGCCATTGCGGTAGGTTCCTCCGTATCAGCAATGGTTGCCCAAAACATTGGAGCAGGTATGGTGGATAGGGCAAAGAGAACTTTCCATGTGGGATTTACTCTGGCTTTTATAATTACTCTTGTTGTGTTTATAATTACACGGTTATTTCCAGAACAGATTTTGTCCATGTTTGGTGACGATCCTGATATGATTGCTGCAGGAGTTGAGTACCTGAAGTCTTTTTCCATTGATTATATTATTGTACCTGCCGCATTTTGCTTAAATGGTGTCATATCGGGATCAGGGCATACCATAGTATCTTCAATATGCGGAATTTTGGCAGCAATAGGATTTCGAATTCCATTCGCAATATTACTTGGAAAGGTTATGAATCTTGGGATGTGGGGATTAGGTTTTGCTGCTCCCATTGCCAGTCTTGGAGCAACCATTATTACATTCATATATTATATTTCTGGGAAATGGGAAAAGAGTAATGTGGTAAAAAATAGTCCCATAGATAATGAATCATAAATAATAAGTTGAAAATTGTGGTATTTGGATGTTTGTTTTCATTTTATTAGTAGTTTACAATCTTGCGAATATATGCTAGAATTTTTACCGTGAATATTTAACCATTTGCGCGGTTTCTGGATACTCCGGCCAGTTACCGGGCTAATGGGGATAAAAAATAAGGAGGCGTTTTTTAATGCAAAAAGAGTTAAAACAGCAAATAATCAATCAGTATAAGCTACATGAAAACGATACTGGTTCACCTGAAGTTCAAATTGCTTTACTTACAGAAAGAATTAATCATTTGAATGAGCATTTAAAAATTCACAAAAAAGATCATCATTCAAGAAGAGGACTTCTTAAGATGGTTGGACAAAGAAGGGGCTTATTAAATTATCTTCAGAGAGTTGACATTGAAAGGTACCGTGCAATCATCGGAAAACTTAATCTTAGAAAATAAGGATGGGCGGAGCAATCCGCCTATTGTTTTTATTTATTTTATATAGAATATTTTTATTTATAAAGAATTATATTTTTGGATAAAAAGTTCTTATTTTTTTAAGATTATATAAAAAAGTAGTGATATATTTATCACATTAATAAAAAATGTATTACAAAAAAAGAATCAAAAATTGCTTTTGAAATAGTTGAATAGTATAATTTCACATAATATTAAGAATAATTAAATTAAAGCTGTAGATATAATAAATGATAAGGTGACAGGCAGTAACAGAGAACAGAGACTAGAGAATGGAATTGCCGGGAGAATAGCATCTTATAATTCTGTTTTGTGGTGTCCGTTTTCTGTTATGCCTCTTTATTATATTCTACAGCTAATAAACAAAGGAGGCATTACTATGCAAAGAAAATTTTCAATGGAATTGGCAGGGAGACCCCTGGTTATTGAAACAGGTATGTTAGCGCAGCTTGCTAACGGAGCTGTACTTGTAAGATATGGAGACACAGTTATTTTAGCTACAGCCACTGCATCAAAGACTCCCAGAGAAGGTATTGATTTCTTCCCATTAAGCGTTGATTATGAAGAAAGATTATATTCTGTAGGTAAAATACCTGGAGGATTTATAAAAAGGGAAGGAAAGCCATCAGAAAAAGCCATACTTACTTCAAGAGTAATTGACAGGCCAATTAGGCCGCTATTCCCCAAGGATATGAGAAATGATGTAGCCATTGTATGTACAGTATTGTCGGTAGATCAGGATAATTCACCTGAAATAGCGGCAATGATCGGGGCTTCAGCAGCCATATGTATTTCAGATATACCGTTTAACGGTCCTATAGGAGCTGTTGCACTTGGCCTTGTGGATGGGAAAGTTGTGATAAACCCAACAGCCAATGAAAGACAAAAAAGTGATATGTATGTTACTTTAGCTGCAACAGAAGAAAAAATAACAATGATTGAAGCCGGTGCCAATGAAGTAAGTGAAGATACCATGCTTGAAGCAGTAAAAATCGGACACCAGGAGATAAAAAAGATTGTAGATTTTATTAATGACATCGTAAAAGAAGTAGGCAAACCAAAGTTTGAATATACTTCTTTCGAAGTACCTGAGGAAATATATAACGCAGTAAAAGAATACGCCTACGAAAAAATGAGACAGGCAGTACTTTCAACAGATAAACAGGAAAGAGAAGATGCAATAGCACAACTGACCCAGGAGGTCCAGGAGCACTTTGCCGAAGTTTTCCCTGACAGCGCCACACAGATGGCTGATGCTTTGTATAAGCTTGAAAAGAAAGTTGTAAGAGAATATATTCTTGAAGAAGACAGGCGTGTTGATGGAAGAAAGATGGATGAAATTCGTCCTCTTCATGCTGAAGTAGGATTGCTTCCGAGAGCGCATGGTTCTGGACTGTTCCAGAGAGGACAGACCCAGGTATTGTCTGTAGTAACCCTTGGAGCTCTGGGAGAAGTGCAGGTGCTAGACGGAGTGGACCTTGAAGAGACAAAAAGATATATGCACCATTACAATTTTCCTGGGTTCAGCGTAGGAGAAGCAAAGTCATCAAGAGGACCGGGCAGAAGGGAAATAGGACATGGAGCCCTGGCAGAAAGAGCTCTTGAGCCTGTTATACCAAGCCCAGAAGAATTTCCATATGCCATAAGAGTGGTATCGGAAGTGCTTATGTCTAACGGTTCTACATCCCAGGGTAGTGTATGCGGAAGCACATTGGCTTTAATGGATGCCGGCGTTCCAATAAAAGCTCCGGTTGCAGGAATATCTTCAGGTTTGGTGGTTGATGAAAACCAACCTTCCAGGTATAAACTGTTTATTGATATTCAGGGGATAGAAGACTTCTTTGGAGACATGGATTTTAAAGTTGCCGGGACTAAGAAAGGAATCACTGCAATCCAGATGGATATTAAGGTTGATGGTTTGACTTATGATATCATAAAGGAAGCTTTTGAGTTAACTAGGAAAGGCCGCATAAAGATAATTGATGAAGTATTGCTTAAGGCAATTCCTGAGCCCAGAAAGCAACTTTCACCTTATGCTCCTAAGATACTGACTACTGATATTGATCCGGAAAAAATAAGAGATGTGATAGGACCTGGAGGGAAAATAATAAATAAGATTATTGCAGATACAGGCGCTAAAATAGATATCGAAGATGATGGCAGAGTATTTGTTTCTACACCGGATACAGATGCAGGAAAAAGAGCCATTCAAATAATTGAAGGTATTGCAAAGGAAGTTGCACCCGGGCAGGTTTATCTGGGTAAAGTAAATAGAATAATGAACTTCGGTGCATTTGTGGAATTTCTTCCTGGAAAAGAAGGATTGGTCCATATCTCAAAACTTGACAAAAAGAGAGTAGAAAGAGTAGAAGATGTAGTAAATATAGGAGATAACATACTTGTGAAAGTAATAGATATAGATAAACAGGGAAGAATAAATCTTTCCAGGAAAGATGCCTTGATTGATGCTGAGAAAAATGAAAAGGAAAATTAAACAACTGTTACGGGAGATAGATAAAAAGATATGCTGAAAAAAATTACCCTTGATAATGGAGTAAGAGTGGTATTAGAAAAAATACCCTATGTAAGGTCGGTTTCATTAGGTATTTGGGTGGGGGCAGGATCAAGAAATGAGAGTCCTGGTAACAACGGGATCTCTCATTTTATTGAACACATGCTTTTTAAGGGCACAACGAACAGAACCGCCAAAGAGATAGCAGAAAGCATAGATAGCATAGGTGGACAGATAAATGCATTTACCGGTAAGGAATGTACATGCTACTATACTAAAACATTAGATACTCATGTTAATATAGGTATTGACATATTAAGTGATATGTTTTTCAATTCAAAATTTTCTCCTGAAGATATTGAAATTGAAAAGAATATAGTATTTGAAGAAATAAACATGTATGAAGATTCACCGGAAGAACTGGTTCATGATATTCTTTCGGAAACTGTATGGCATGGGAATTCATTGGGCTTCCCAATACTTGGAAATGTGGGTTCCCTCAGGAAAATTAACAGGGAATCCATCCATGAATATATGAAGATAAACTACACTCCCAAAAACACTGTAATTTCAGTAGCGGGAAATTATGAGGAAGAAATACTGCTGGATCTCATAAAAGAAAGGTTTGACCACTGGAAGGTTGAAAATGACAGGGTGCCTGATTTTGAAGATGTCAAGTTTATTAAGGATGCAAGGATTAAGGAAAAGGATACCGAACAGGTGCATATCTGCCTGGCTTTTGAAGGTATTGAGCAGGGAAATGATAATCTTTATTCTCTTCTTGCAATAAATAATGTTTTGGGAGGAGGAATGAGTTCCCGGCTTTTTCAAAAAATACGTGAGGAAATGGGACTTGTATATTCAATATATTCTTATCCTTCTTCTTATAAGAACGCAGGGCTGTTTACAGTTTATGCCGGTATGAATCCTGACAAGTTGGAAGAAGTATTGTGTAGAATAAAAGATGAAATAAAAGCTTTTAAAGCCCAGGGGATTACCAGGGACCAGTTGGAAAAATCAAAAGAGCAGCTTAAGGGAAGCTTTATACTGAGTCTTGAGAGTACAAGCAGCAGGATGAACAGTATCGGAAAATCAGAGCTCATGTTGAATAAAATATATACTCCGGATGAAGTTCTAGATAAAATTGATAAAATAACCATGGAAAGTGTGCATCAAATAATAGATCAAGTCTTTGATATGGATAATATCGGATTTTCAGCGGTAGGAAATATAAAGCATGATATTGAAGCTTTATTGTAATAGTTTATCTAATTGCAAATAATCCAATATAACGATAAATATTAAATGTAAATATTAAATGTCTTATATTTTATCTTAAATCAGATATTGCCTTATACTTTCAAGTACTGAAAAAATAAGAGCCTGGAAAACCAGGCTTTTTTATGTTTTAAGCGAACAAGCACTTATAAAATACCATCTACATAAGATATATTAGTTGTCAATATCAGGTATTACTTATGGGGGGATTAAATGATTACAAACAAAAAGTTTACGATTATTGGAGGGGACTTAAGAAGTATTAAACTTGCAGATATTTTAGCAGAGGAAGGTAATACTGTTAATATATATGGCTTTAATCAGGCAGGATTTGAGCTGAAAACCAAGGAAAGCCAGGATCTTGAAGCAGCTATTGATGAATCAGATGTAGTAATAGGACCTATTCCATGCTCAAATGATGATGAAAATATAAATGCCCCCTTTCATTCTGAAAAAATAAATGTCAAAGAAGTTTTTAAAATAATGAAAAAAAATCAATTATTTGTTGCAGGAAGGATAAGTGAAAAAATATTACAGCTTGCCCAGATTTACAATGTATATACTGTGGACTTACTTCAAAGAGAAGAACTGGCTGTACTGAATGCAATACCAACAGCTGAAGGAGCAATACAGATTGCCATGGAAGAATTGCCAATAACCTTACATAACAGTAATGTTCTTGTGCTTGGGTTCGGCAGAATAGGAAAGATACTTTCAAAAATGCTTTTGGGTATTGGTGCAAATGTTTTTTGTGCAGCAAGAAAATACTCAGACCTTGCTTCCATCAAAAGCTATAGCTACAGGCCTGTACCAATGAATGAACTGGTTTTATATATTCCGGATATGGACGTAATCTTTAATACCATACCTCATATGATATTGGATAGCAGTCTGCTAAACAAAGTAAACAAGGACTGTCTTATTATTGATCTGGCATCGAAACCTGGCGGAATTGATTTTGAATGTGCACAAGAATTAGGATTGAAGGTTATTTGGGCGCTGTCCTTACCCGGTAAAGTTGCTCCGGTAACTGCCGCATATATCATAAAAGAAACGGTTTATAATATTATTGATGAACTGGGGGTGTAAAAATGAGGCTTAAAGGCTTAAGATTAGGTTATGCTCTTACAGGTTCTTTTTGTACCTTTTCAAAAGTAATGGTTGAGCTTGAAAAGATAATTGAAGAAGGTGCAGAAGTATTTCCTATTGTTTCTGAATCTGTAAAAAGTTTTGATACAAGATTTGGGAAAGCATCGGACCTGATGACGAAGCTTGAGATTATGACCGGAAAACCTGTTATTTCAACTATTGTTGAAGCTGAGCCGATTGGTCCGAAGTCAATGTTAGATATACTAGTTGTTTCGCCCTGTACTGGCAATACTTTATCTAAAATTGCCAACGCAGTTACCGATACTTCTGTAACTATGGCTGTTAAAGCTCATTTGAGAAATAATAAACCTGTAGTTTTAGGCATTTCAACCAACGACGGGCTTGGGGCAAATGCAAAGAACTTGGGAATACTTTTAAACAGAAAAAATATGTACTTTATTCCTTTCGAACAGGATGATCCTGATAAAAAATGTAATTCTCTTGTAGCCAGATTTGAACTAACTATTCCTACTATAGAGGAAGCATTGAAGGGTAGGCAGATACAACCAGTATTAGTTTAACCAGGTATCAAGAAATCTCTCACTTCTATAAGCGGGAGCTGAATTGAAGTAAAATTATTAGCAACCTTGTTCAGTGGGGGATTGCAAGACCCTCACTGAATCCCCGAGCGAAGCGAGTTTGCTAATGGTTTTTTCTATTTTTTTCAGCTAATTCAATATGATTACATTTATTCAATCCTTTATTTAATTCTTATTTTTATTCTTGAAAATATGATATATAATAAAGAGGATAATAATAGAAATTATATTATCAGCATTAAAATGATAATCAATGATTAATTATTAAGAGAGGAGTATTAATGAATGAGTAATGTAAAATTCAAGGGTATAATGCCGGCAATCATAACTCCGTTGAATGAAGACGGTTCAATACGAGAAAAAGTATTAAGAAAGTTAATTAACTGGCATCTGGACGCAGGCTGTTCCGGATTTTATATCTGCGGTGCTACAGGTGAAGGTACTGTAATGAAACCGGAAGCAAGAAAAATGATGGCTGAAATCATGGTAGACGAAGTAAAAGGCAGAGGAGTTGTAATAGACCATGTAGGGGCTATTGACTTAAGAACAGCGGTTGATTTGGCAAAACACGCTTCCGATATTGGTGTTGATGCAATATCTTCAGTTCCACCATTCTTCTATGGCTATTCTGAAAGAGAGATAACCCAGTATTATCAGGCTCTTTCTGATGCATCTGATGTGCCATTGTTGATGTACGCATCTCCACTGTCAGGTGTTAAAATTACATCGGATATGGTAGATAGAATGCTGAAAATCAAAAACATGATTGGGCTGAAATGGACCAGCTATGATTATTATGAAATGAGAAAACTAAAAGAGCTTAATAATGGTGATATTAATGTTATAAACGGTCCTGATGAAACACTTCTTTGTGGTCTTATTATGGGAGCAGATGGTGGAATCGGAGCTACATACAATATTATGCCTAAGTTATATGTTAAAATTTATGAAAATTTCCATGCTGGAAATATTGCTGCAGCCCAGGAAGCTCAGTTTAAAGTTAACAGGGTTATTAATATACTTTTGAAGTATGGCGTTATTACAGGATTAAGAGATGCACTTGAGAAACTTGGCTTTGAAGTTGGCTATGCAACTTATCCGTTAAAGAGATTTACTCCTGAAGAACAAGAAGCTTTCCGTAAAGAGTTGGACAGTATAAGATTCTTTGAGGAATATGAATAATTTTGAGGGAAATATTAATAATTATTTATGGTAATATATTGGTTTTGAAAGCCAGAAAACCGGGTATTGGATAAAATATCCGGTTTTTTTCTATTGCTTTATATAATATAAAATTGTACAATGAAATACTACAGCTGGTACATTTTTTAACTTATTATTATGCTATAATAACAACAGGACTTGTTGGTGGTGAGGGGTCATTTGAAAAGGATCGGCAATTTGAGTAATTTTTCTATAAAAACAAGGCTGATTATTTTATTTCTTATTATGTCACTAGTTCCTGTTGTAATAGTAGGTTATTTATCAATTTCAATTATTTCTCATTATTCTCAAAATGAAAGGATAAGAGTCAGTGTTGCAAATCTAAAACTCATTACCACTATGATAGATGAGAGAATAAGAATTATACAGACAGAAAGTATCAGAATCTCACAGGATGACTCTGTATTAACCCTGCTAAAAAGCGGGGAGAAAAATACTCATCCCTCAATTACTTCTTCCGCAAAATCCAAGCTCTATAGATTCAATAACTATCCCGAGATACATTCTATATATCTGTTCAGTCTTTCAGAAAATGTGTATACTAACCAGGCAGTACCCCTGTTTAATATTTCTGACATGGAAAGAATAGATTGGTTTAAGGATAATATTGAAAGTGATAGAAATTTTTTTATTGGTGAACCACTATTCCTTAACAGGGATATATTAATTCCGTATATACGCATAATAAAGGACTATACAAATCATAATGCCAAACTTGGCATAAGCATGGCGAATATTTATGAAAGCACTTTTAATAAGGCCTTCATGGACTATGGTGATATATTACTATTAAATGAAAATAATATTATATTGTCTTCATCTGATAAGATAAAAATTGGGAGAAATTTTTTTGAAGCATATAATACAGGTTTTTCAGATTTCAACGATGGTGAAAGTATTAAGTCAAAACTTAATAAAAAACCTTATATTATTACCTATCTTACAAATCACATCAACGGTTACCGGATAGTTGAGCTGATACCGTATAATTCAGAAATGTTTCCAGTAAATGATATATATAAGTCAACTATAGTTATTGTATTAGTATGCGTAATACTGTGTATTATACTTGCATTAGTGTTGGCCAGCTATGTTACTTATCCTTTACGGAAATTAAAAGAAAAGGTAGATGCACTAAAAATAGATAACCTGGATACAGGTGTTGTCAGAAGCTCAACAGATGAAATTGGAATGCTCGAAAATAGTTTCAGTGATATGGCTCAAAGATTAAAAAAATCTATGGAGCATATTTCTGACATACAAGAAAAACGTCGTAAAGCAGAATATCGTGCTATAGAATTGCAAATTAATCCACATTTTTTATATAATACTTTATCATCAATCAACTGGTTAGCAAATATTGGGGATACGGATAGTGTTGAACTGGTTACAAATTCGTTGTCAAAATTATTTAGAATAAGCGTTAACCGTGGAAAAGAAACGATTAGAGTTTGCGATGAGATAGAACATGTACGGTGCTACCTTGAAATACAAAAAAACCGCTATAGCAATGAATTTGATTATCAAATTGATGTAGAACCGGATGTAATGGGATACTATATCATTAAAATAATTCTTCAGCCATTGGCTGAAAATTCACTATATCACGGAATAAGGGGAAGAGGAATAAAAAATGGCTTTATACGGATATCTGCCAGACAGGAGGATAATATTCTGATTTTTGAAGTGGCAGATAATGGTAATATTTCAATTGATAAAATCAACGAAATGAACCAAATGCTTCAGATGGAAGAACCTGCTCAAGAATATGGAATAGGCATGCTTAATGTTCATAGCCGAATTCGTTATTATTATAAAGAAAATTATGGATTAAGGTACGAAAAACGTGGCGAACTGACGGTAGCCCAAATAAAAGTACCCATTATATATAAGGAGGATGCCAGTGTATAATTTTCTGGTTGTTGATGACGAAAAGCATATACGTGATTCTGTAGCAAGTATTATTAAAAGCATTAATAATGATAATGTTTTACAAGCAGATAATGGAGCCACTGCATTAAGAATTATGGAGCAGGAACAGATTGATGCTGTGATTTTGGATATAAGGATGCCAATTATAGACGGTATTTCTTTCCTGAAAAAGATGCGGGAGTATGCAAATTCCCGGGATGTTGCAGTAGCTATATTGAGCGGATATGACGAATTTGAATATGCCAGGCAGGTAATGTCATACGGAGTTATTGATTATATTCTTAAGCCATTTACCCGTGGGGATATAATGAAAATATATTATAAAATTGTGCGTAAATTAAAAAACCGTAATTTATTGGATAAGGAAATTGCAGATCTGGTTCAGCGCTCAAATGAAATAAAACCACTAATTAAACAACGCTTTTTTATAGATCTTATTCAAAATAATATTACATTGACTGAATTTGAAAAACAAAGGAATTTCTTAAATTTAAGCATAAAAAGCCAACCAATTCGAGTAGCACTTGTGGAAATTGACACTATTGAATCAGAATTGCTTAGCCAAAGTGATGACAATGAAATTAGGCTATTTAAAATAATGGATATAATTCAAAATATAGTATCTGAATGGATATATTGCGATTGCTTTAGTATATCAAGCAATATTGTATCAGTGGTATGGTGCCCTGCCAATATTGAGAAGGATTTACCTTATTTTATAGAGAATATTGAGCTTCTTATTAATGAAATGGCAGAGATCTATAAGGTTATTCTAAATGTTGGAATTGGTGAGACGGTTAAAAATCCATTAAACCTTAAACAATCATATGATTCAGCTTTTAATGCTCTAAAATATAAATTACTATATGGATCTGGTCAGATATTTGATACATACAACTTGCCCGACCAGCGTGAAAAAGCTCCACTGAGTTTTAGAACTGAGGAAGTAATTGAGAAAATCTGGCTAAATAAGCCAGAGGAAGCAATTAAATCATTATCTGATTATCTTGACAGCATAAGAAGTGAGCCTGACAAATACCATGTCTTGTCTATTCAATTATTACTTAGCAAGCTTCTGATAGATTGTTTGATTTTATTGGAAAAAGAATGCGATAATCTTGATAGCTTTATTAAGAAACAAGGAACTAATTTATTAAATATGAATTTTAGCAATCAATCAATTAACCAGGTTGAAAAATTTTTCACTTCATTGATCAGAAATATTTGTAAAGAGATAATGAATAACAGGAATGACAGCGGTAAAAACGCTGTTTTCAAAGCTAAACAAATTATTTTACAAAAATATAATACACCTATAAATGTGGAAAGCATAGCAAAGGAGCTGCATTATAGTAAAAATTACTTTGGCCAGCTATTTAAAGCTGAAACAGGTATGTTTGTAAATGAATATATTAATCTCATAAGAATACAAAAGGCCAAAGAATTATTGGCTTCAAAGAAATATTATTTATATGAAATTGCAAATCTGGTAGGATTTGAAGACCAACAGTATTTTACACGTGTATTTAAGAAAATTGTTGGAGTTTCACCTTCTGAATATCGTGTATAATTAACTATTATTATCAATAAAATCATTGATTTTTATAAATTACCTGTAATTATTATAAATTCAGAGGTAATCATATTAGTTGTTTTTGCAAATCATTCTTTCCTGAGTCCATTGTAATCATCATTGACTAGAAATATAATCATTCTTGAAAAAGAATCTAAAACAAAATATTAGATGAAAAGGTTGGAATGCATAATGAAGATCAGTGTAGGACCAACAAGTAGCCCTATCAAAAGAAATAAAAGCTTCTTAAGATCGGCTTTCCGGTCTCTAAATTCTAATTACTTTATAATTTACATAGTAATTGTACTATTTATTTTACTCAGTATTATTACAGACTCATTTCTGACATCCAGCAACTTACTTAATGTACTCAGACAGGTTTCAATGGTTTCAATAGTATCAGCGGGAATGTTCTTTTGTATGGTTGGCGGAGGAATTGACTTATCTGCTGGTGCAACCGTAGGATTTACCGGAATTGTATTTGCAGACTTAATAGTTAATAAAAATGTGAATCCCGCAATAGCCATCATAATATGCCTTTTGGTCGGAGCTTTAGTAGGTCTATGTAACGGTGTATTAGTATCATATTTTAATTTCTTGCCTTTTGTTGCTACCTGTGGAATGATGTTTGTTTCACAAGGGTTGGCATTCCTCTGGACTAATTCATATCCAGTTTTGGATCTCCCTCCTGAGATCGAATATATAGGGCGCGGATATTTGTTTAATATACCTTTTCCCTTATATATTGTACTGGTTGTATATGTTATTTCATTTATTGTCTCAGAAAAAACCAGTTATGGCCGTTTCCTTTTTGCGGCGGGTGGTAATGATGAGGCCGCCTATCTTTCCGGAATTAATGTTAGGAGAGTTCGTCTGATTAGCTACATTATATGCGGTACTTTGGTAGCCGTTGCAGCAATCATACTCTGCGGACGTTTAGACTCAGCACAGCCAGCCAACGGCTCCAACTGGGGCTTTGAAGCAATTACAGCATGCGTGCTCGGCGGGACCAGTATGAGCGGGGGAAAGGGTAAAGTTTTAGGTGTATTACTTGGAGCAATATTTGTAGGTATGCTAACAAATGGTATGACATTGTTAAATATTAATTCAAATCTGCAAATTGCAATAAGAGGGCTTGTATTAATAATTGCTGTTGGAACAGATCTTTATAAGTCAATTAAGAACAGGAAAGCGTAGAGGTGTGATATGTCTGAAAATATATTGGAAATAAAACATGTTACTAAATCATTTCCTGGTGTAGTTGCCTTAGATGATGTCAGCTTTAATATAAAAAAGGGTGAAATCCATGCCCTTGTAGGAGAGAATGGAGCAGGAAAATCAACGCTGATAAAGATACTATCCGGAGCATATTCTCTTGATAAAGGCTACCTGGTATTAAAAGGCAAGAACGTAAAATTTAATTCTCCAATAGAGGCAATAGCACAGGGTATCAGTGTAGTACATCAGGAGATTAAGCTGGTGGGAACCCTTACTGTGGCAGAAAATATTTTTATTGGCCGTCTGCCTCTAAATAAGAAGACACATCTGGTAAACTGGAATAAATTAAATCATAATGCAAGATTACTGTTAGACAGTATTGGATCTGATATTGACGAGAAAGAATATGTAAATAATTTGTCAATAGCGCAGCAACAGTTGGTAGAAATATGTAAAGCACTTTCTTATAATTCTGAAATTATCATAATGGATGAACCATCAGCAACCCTTACTTATGCTGAACTAGAAATTTTATTTACCATACTTAGAAAATTAAAAGAACAGAAGATCACTATAATTTACATATCTCACCGTCTGGAAGAAATATTCGAAATCGCAGATACAGTGACTGTACTGCGTGATGGCAAGCATATTCATACCGGAGATGTTAATGAATTCGACAGAAAAAAGCTTATTTCCATGATGGTAGGAAGAGAGCTTGAAAATGAGTATCCGAAAGAATTTGCTGAAAGAGGTGAACCTCTTTTAGAAGTAAAAAATCTTAACAGACCTGGCAAATTGAAAAATATCAGCTTTACTTTATATCGTGGAGAGATACTTGGTATTGCCGGGCTGGTTGGATCTGGCAGAACAGAAATGGCCAGGACTATTTTTGGTGCGGATAAAAACAAAAAGAATTCCGGAGAAATTTTTATTAAAGGCAAAAAAGTAGAAATAAACAGCGTTCAGGATGCAACGAAATATGGTATTGCACTTATTCCTGAGGATAGAAAAACCCAAGGACTTGTTTTACTAATGTCTATTAAAGAGAATGTCAGCATGGCTAACATTAAGAGAATAATTTCCAAAGGATTTTTAAACAGAAAGAAAGAAACTGATTTAGCAAACAAATTCATTGATGTTCTTCAAATCCAGGCACCTGATGAAAATTTTGTTGTAAGGAATCTCTCTGGTGGAAATCAGCAGAAAGTTGTAATTGCAAAGTGGCTTGCTGCTAATTCAGATATTCTGATACTTGATGAGCCAACGCGTGGCGTTGATGTAGGTGCTAAAGCTGAAATCTACAAGCTGCTTAATACTTTTATTGCTAGTGGAAAGGGGGTAATAATGATTTCTTCCGATATGCCGGAGATAATCGGAATGTGCGACAGAGTACTGGTTTTCCGTGACGGTACCATTACTGGCGAGTTCACACGTGAGGAAGTAACTCAAGAAAAACTGTTGGATTGTGCAATAAAATAGGTTAAAACGGTTAGAAACCAAGGGAGGGTATAGCAATGAAAAAGTTTTTGGCAATTTTATTAATTATCGTACTTATGTCTTCTATAGTTGCCTGCTCGTCTGCAACTAAAACTCCTGCAAATAGCGGAGAATCTACAAAAAGTGAAGATACCCAGTCTAGTGTAAAGACAACAAAGGATAAAAAAGTATTGGGAGTAGTATTATTCTACAGGCGTGATGAATTTTACATGGACCTTGAAACTAAAGTAAGACTTGACGCAGAAAAAGCAGGATTTGAAGTCCTTATTACTGATGCTGATGCTGATATGGCAAAGGCTGCAGCTGCAATAGAAGACTATACAGCTAAAGGTGTTGATGCAATTTTATGTACGGGTTCACAATTACTTGTATCTTCTGTTGAAGCTGCTTTGGATAAAGGGATACCTGTTGTTTGCTTTGATGGTTCAACACCCACTGATAAAATCATTTCCAATATAACCTATGATCCTATCGATGATGGAAGAAGTGTCGGAAACTGGGCAAAGAAATATATTGAGGAACACTGGCCTAATGAGACAGTTGAAATAGCAATATTAGATTTTCCTGCTTCCTCAGAAATTTGCGTTGGCCGTGTAAATGGCTTTAAAGAAGTAATTGCCACTGTTCCAAATGCAAAGATAGTTGCCCAGATGGATGGCAAAGCATCTCGTGCAGATTCCATGGCCGCTGCTGAAACAATTTTGGAGGCTAATCCAAATATTAAATTAGCTTATGGAATAAATTTTGATACAATAGCAGGTTTTTATGCCGCACTTGAAGCCAGGAAAAAAACTGATACCGTACTTTGTGCAAGTGGAAGCTGGGGAGAAGAAGCTATTAGATTCCTGGAACAAGATCACCCACAGTATAAAGCATTTACTCTGATGGATCCATGGAAGATGGCATCAATTGGTGTGCAAGCAGTAGTAGATGCTTTGGAAGGCAAGAAAGTTGAGCAGACACAAGCTATGAAAGCCATCACTTATACTTCTGAAACAATTAATACCTTAGATTGGAAGGAAATTATTGAAAACAGAATAAAATAATACTACTAATAACGCTATAATATACTAAAAAGTACAATAACTTAATAATCCAATAGCTTTGTTTAATGAATAGTTTAATAATGGAAATAGAAAAGGACTGTATAGAAAACAGTCCTTTTTGCTACAATTCTCATGAGCATCACCTCATGTTGTAGGTTCATACCTTTAATTTTTAAAACATATCATTAATTTTTCTATTTATACAAGTTGTATAATTTTTTATAATCAAATGTGTATGCTATTTGTCATTTATGCATTAAATGACCTTTTTCTATAACAAGATAATTGCAGTTTTATAATTCAAAATTGCAGTTAAATGACTTAATTTACTTATTCAACTATAAGGAGGAACATTGTATTATGAGTGCTGAAATTCAAAAAAGACCTGGCGCTGAAGCTGCTAAAGGCACAAATAAATTTGTGGAGATCATCAAATACATCAGCTCAGAATATGTAATCATCTATGCAGTAATCGCTCTCTCTATTGTATTATCATTAGCTTCAGATGTTTTTTTGACAACAGGTAATATAATGAACGTACTGAGACAAACATCAATGATAGCTATACTTGCCGCAGGAATATTCTTTGTTATGGTTGGCGGTGGAATGGACATTTCAGTTGGTGCAACTGTAGGACTTTCAGGTATAGCTTTTGCCAGTGCTCTGGTAAATTGGGGTTGGCATCCTCTTCCTGCTTTTATTTTTGCAATATTGGTCGGCTGTTTGGCAGGAGTAGTTAATGCGTTTATGGTAACAAAAGCAGGTATACCGCCTTTTATTGCTACATTGGGTATGATGTCTGCAGCGAGAGGTTTAATATATGTTGTAACAAATGCATATCCAATATCAGGATTGCCAAAATCAATTGCTTTTATTGGAAGAGGTTACTGGTTGGGAATACCATTTCCTGTAATAATTATGGCAGTTGTTTATCTGGTTGCGCATTTTGTATCACAGAAAACCAAATTTGGAAGATTTGTTTATGCATCCGGAGGAAATGTTGAAGCTGCATACTTATCAGGTATAAAAGTTAAGAAAATCATAGCATCTACTTATATAATTTGTGCGGCGCTGGCTGCATTAAGCGGTGTTATTTTGGTATCAAGACTTGACTCAGGCCAGCCAAATGCGGGTCTTACATGGGAATTTGAAGCAATAACCGCTGCTGTTATTGGTGGTGTAAGTATTACCGGTGGTAAAGGAAAGGTATTGGGAGTATTTTTTGGTGCAATACTAATCGGTCTGCTTACAAACGGAATGACCTTATTGAATGTATCGTCATACTACCAGCAGATCATTAAGGGAGCTGTACTTGCAGGAGCTATAGGACTTGACGTATATAAGACTAAGAAAGCAAACAAAGTATAGAGACAGGGGGCATTACTTTGGCTGATAATTTGATTTTAAGTGTAAAAGGAATATCTAAATACTTTCCTGGTGTAAAAGCTCTTGATAATGTCAGTTTTGATGTGGTTAGAGGTCATATACATGCATTGGTTGGTGAAAACGGGGCTGGAAAATCTACTCTAATTAAAATATTGTCAGGTGTTTACTCAGCCAGTGAGGGAGAAGTCATTTATAATGGGAAACCTGTAAAGATTAATAGCCCTCTGGAAGCCCAAATGCTTGGAATAAGCGTTGTTCATCAGGAGTTAAAATTGGTTGAGACACTTTCTGTAGCGGAAAATATTTTTCTTGGAAGACCAATAACCAAAAGAAAATCATCCCAAATAATTGACTGGAAACAGCAGTTTAAAGAAGCTCAAAAACTATTGGACAGATTGAATGTATCTTTGGATTTAAATAAAAATGTCGGCAAATTAAGCGTTGCACAGAAACAAATAGTTGAAATTTGCAAGGCTCTGTCTTTTGATTCTGAACTTATTATAATGGATGAACCGTCTGCTACGCTGACTGAAAAAGAATTGGATTTATTATTCCAGATTTTGAAAATGCTGAAAGAAAAGGGAGTAACTATAATATATATTTCTCACAGGCTGGAAGAAATATTCAAGATAGCTGACAGAGTAACGGTTCTCCGTGATGGTAAGCATATTGAAACAAGGGATGTTAAGGATATCGACAGAAAAACCCTTATTGCCATGATGGTAGGAAGAGAGTTGGAAAATGAATATCCTAAAGTTCCTGCTCCTATAGGTGATGTGCTTTTAGAAGTGAAGAATCTAAACAGGAGAAATGTACTGCATAATATAAGTTTTACCCTTAAAAAAGGAGAAATACTTGGTATAGCAGGACTAGTAGGATCAGGAAGAACTGAACTCGCCCGGGCAATTTTTGGCGCTGATACAGAAGTAAAAGGTGAAATTTATATTAAAGGGCAGAAGGTTTCAATCAATAACGTAACAGATGCAATAGAAAAGAAAATTGCATTGGTTCCAGAGGATAGAAAACAACAGGGCTTGGTTCTTGATATGACAGTTAAAGAGAATATCAGTATGGTAGGTATAGATAAAGTATTAACCAGAGGAATAATTAATTCCAACAAGGAAAGAAACCTTGCAAAAAGATTTATAGAAGCCTTAAGAATAGCAACGCCTGATGAAGAAAGACAGGTTAAATTCCTAAGCGGTGGAAACCAGCAAAAGGTTGTTCTATCCAAATGGCTTGCAGTAGAATCTGACATAATAATATTTGACGAACCAACAAGAGGAGTCGATGTAGGAGCTAAAGCTGAAATCTATAAGATACTAAATAATCTTGTTGCAGAAGGTAAAGGCGTAATTATGATTTCATCCGAGCTTCCTGAAATTCTCGGGATGTGTGACAGAATTCTTGTTATGCATGATGGTAAAATTACCGGAGAAGTATTACGCGAGGACGCAACACAGGAAATAATAATGGAATATGCAACCAGGTAGTAAATTTCAACAAACAATGTTGAAATTAATAATAAAAAAATAGGAGGAATATACATGAAGAAATTTATTAAGGTCTTTGCAGTTTTATTAGCACTGGTTCTTATGGTGACAGCATTTGCAGCATGCGGTTCAGACAAAAAGTCAGATACAGGTAGTGACAGTACTAAGGAAACAGAAAAGACATCTGAAACTACTACCAGTGAAGGAAAAAAGAAAGTTATAGGAATTTCCTTATTCTACAGAAGAGATGAGTATTATAAAGACCTCGAATCAAGCTTTATCTATGAAGCTGAAAAAGCAGGTTATGAGGTTATCATCCAGGACGCAGATGCTGACCCTGCTAAGCAAACACAGCAATTAGAAGACTTCGTACAAAAGAAGGTTGACGCTATTGCTTTAGCTGCCGCTGACCCAGCAGGTTTGGTTCCTGCAATTGAAGCAGCTGTAGCAGCTGGTATACCAGTTATAACTTATGATGGTCCCTCTGAAAGTGATAAAGTAATAACTCACGTAGGTTTTGACTTCTATCAGGATGGAGCATCAGTAGGTGAATGGGTAAAGAAATATATCAATGAGAATTTAGGCGGTAAAGCTGAAGTAGCTATAATCGACTTCCCTCAATCAGCTATCGTATGTGGATTAAGAGCACAAGGTTTCAGAGATGTAATGGAAACAATGGAAGGAGTAAAAATAGTTGCACAGCAGGATGGAAAAGCTTCAAGAACTGATTCAATGTCAGTTATGGAAAACATTCTGACAGCTCATCCTGATGTTGACGTAGTTTTCGGTATTAACTATGACACCTGTGCAGGTGCTGCAGCAGCAATTGAAGCAGCTGGAAGAACAGACATTATAGTTACAGGTGGAGCATGGGGTGAAGAGCCTTTCACAAAACTTGAAAATAATGACCCAATTCTCAAGGCATTCTTTGTTACTTCACCTGCTGTACAGGCTGCCGATACTATTAAGGCATTAACAGAGTACTGGGAAGGAAAAGAAGTACCCAAGGACTACATGTCCGAATCCAAGGTATACGATGCAACAAACATAAAAGAACTTGATTGGAAAGCAATTGTTGCAAGAAGGAAAAATTAAAACTAGCTTATTTAACAGTTTTGCGTTAATTAACAATTTTCCTAAAAAAATGAGTGGGTGTACCCACTCATTTTTTTGATAAATACATATAATTTTGATAATATAATTATAGAATTATTTTGCGAAGGAATAGAAATGATTAAGAGATTAATCAGTTATTTTGAAAATCAGAGTCTAAAAAGAAAGCTACTGGAATTTTTTTTGATGGTATCTATGATACCTGCCATATTGCTGGGCTTTTTTTCATATAATATCTCTTCTAATCTGGAGAAGGAAAGAAGAATCGATGAAACAATTTATCAATTAAACAACATTAAAGAAAAGGTCACAGAATTATTAAAAGAAAAAGAATTGGTAGCTATAAGATTTTATTTGAACCGAAATGTAAGTGAAGTATTACAAAATTTTAACAACATAGATTATAACAGTCATGAAGTTTTGGTTGACAGTGGTAATGAGAATAATAGTGAAATAATTAAGAAAGTATTTGAACTTAAAAAAATGCTTTTCGATAATAAATTTATTGAAAATACCCATTCAATCTATATTATCAGTAATAACGGATACGTTTTTACAAGTGATATTAATCCAATATATGAACCTGAATATATATTGGATATCCTTTCTGATGATATACCTAGAGATGGAAGGAATTATAATTGGGGTAATATAAGAGAATTTGGAGAATATAAGGTAATTCCTTTAATAAGGCTCATTAAGGATAAATCAAATAAAAATACAATCGGATTTGTACTCTTAAATATCGAAGAAAAAGCTTTGTACAATATTTATAGCCAGGATTTAAAGAATATTTCAGATTCTATAGTAATACTGAATCAGAAAAACAACATAGTATCATGTAATGACAAGAGATTACTGGGCAAAAGTTTCGAGGAAGTATACTCTTTAAAAGATGGTTTTCCATCAAAATCCGGATACTTTACTTCAAAAATCAATAAGACAGAATACATTTTTATATATTCATCAGATGAAACAAATGGATGGAAATATGTAGGGGTGATGCCATTATCTAAAATTACTGCCTCTTCCAATAATATCAAAAAGATAACCATGATTCTGATTTTTGGCAGTATAGTCTTGTGTATTTTAATTTCTATATTTGTGACAAGCAGGGTTACCAAACCAATAGAAAAATTATCTGATATTATGGATAGCGCGGAAAGCGGGAATCTTGATGTTGATTTCAGTCCCAGATATAATGATGAAATAGGGAGACTTGCAAGAAGTTATAATAACATGGTAGAAAGATTGAGAATTTCAATCCAGGAAATATTTTATATCCAAAATAAAAAAAGAGAAGCAGAGTACAGGGCACTGGAATTTCAGATAAATCCGCACTTTTTGTACAATACCTTATCCTCAATAATATGGCTGACAAATAAAGGAGAAAAAGAAAGCGTAATTAATATGGCCAATTCCCTTTCAAATCTTTTCAGAATAAGTATTAGCAAGGGAAGAGATATGATTACTATCAGGGAGGAACTTGAGCATGTAAGAAATTATCTAGAAATTCAGAAAATAAGGTATTCAAATCAATTTAATTATATATTTGATATAGATCCGGATATCCTTGATTGTTATACGATTAAAATCATACTTCAGCCTTTGGTTGAAAATGCCATATATCATGGTATAAGGGAAAAAGATGTTGATGGTCTTATAACCATTACTGCCAGAAATGAAGATAATAAAAAGATAATTATTGAGGTAACAGATAACGGAGGAAATATAACCTGGGAACAGATAAATAATATTAATAGTTATTTGAAAAAAGGAGATAATGAAGGCAATCATGGGATAGGCCTAAGAAACGTAAACGAAAGGATAAAATATTATTTTGGAAAATCTTACGGCCTTTGCCTTGACAAGAAAGATAATAATACTGTTGCCAGAATAGAACTTCCGATATTAAGGGAGGTTAACAAGAATGTACAACATTTTAGTAGTCGAAGATGAACAGATTATGAGAGAGGGAATCGAAGAAATATTAAAGGAAAATAAAAACCTTAATGTATATACTGCAAGGAACGGTCAGGTAGCTCTTGAAATTATTGAAAACAATAACATCCATGGCATGATATTAGATATAAGGATGCCTAAAATGACAGGTATTGAGCTTTTGAAGGAACTTGACAGAAGAAATAAGAGAATAGAAACAATAATACTTAGTGGGCATGATGAATTTGAATATGCAAAAGAGGCAATGAAGTATGGTGCCATAGATTATATTTTAAAACCCTTTACTCCTGCTGATGTCAGTTATATTTCAGAGAAATTGTTATGTAGTATAGTGGCTAAAGAAAAAAAGGATAGAGAAATAGAACAACTCAGGGAACAAATAGAGAAGAATAAATCAGCTATACGAGAAAGGTTTTTTTATGATTTACTAAACAAGGGCATGAGTCAGGAAATTCTCCAGGAAAAGCTAAAATTTCTGGACATGGAATTAAAAGGAGAATTTTATCAGGTATTTGTAATAGAAATTGATGATGAAGATCAGATTATAAAATTAAAAAATGAAGAAAACTATCAGATTATTGTTATGTCGGTATATAACAGGTTAAAGAATTATGTTGACCGGATAGAGTACTGTGAGCTGTTCCATTTAAGTACTAATATTTTTGTAATATTATTTAATAATAATGTTCCGGAAAATAATGATGCAGTATATAGCGCTTTGGAAAAACTTCTAACAGAAGTAAGAGAACAACTAAATATATCTTTAAGTGTTGGGGTAGGAGAAATCCTGAAAGGAATCAAGCATATAAAAACCTCATATAATCAGGCTCTTCATGCTCTGAAATACAAGATTTTACTTGGAGGCGGAAATATAATAAATATATGGGATCTTGAAAAAAGTGACAATACACCTATAGCTGATTTTAATGAAGAAGAGTTTATTAGCAAGATAAAGCTAAATCAAACAGATGAAGTAATGAAGCTTCTTGATGATATCTTCCAAAGTGTGAAAAAGTCTCAGACAAGCTTAAATTTGTATAGTTTAAACCTGATATGTATGAGGATAATCACAGCTTGCCTTGTAGCTCTGGAAGAAACAAAAACTCCTATGGAAGATACCAGTGAAACTAAATGGTCAAATCCTTTCAATGATTTTTTTAAATTAAAAACTCTTGATGAGATTATTAACTGGACAAGTAAATTCGTTATAAATTGTATGGAACATCTGAAAAGAAACAGAGATAAAAAAAGCAAGAGTACAATAGAACATGCAAAAGATATAATACATAAGAACTTCAAGAAAGATTTGTCTCTTGCAGATATCGCAGGAGCCCTGCAGCTAAGCAAGAATTATTTCGGCCAGATTTTTAAAGAACAGATGGGCCTTACGGTCAATGAATACATAAACATGGTCAGAATAAAAAAGGCCAAAGAACTTCTGGAAAACAGCACACTCAGAGTATATGAAATTGCATACGAAGTAGGCTTCAATGATCATCATTATTTCAGTTCTGTATTTAAAAAAATTGTAGGGGTATCACCTACTGAATATAGAGAATTACTGTAATAATTGTTATTAATACTGGAACTTTTTTGCTTTTTAATGTTATAATATACTTTGCGATTAATGAGCAACCCATATAACGTTAAATATACAGCTTTAATCAGAGGAAGGAGTAAAAAGATGGCAAGAACTGTAGGAACTACTGTAAGAGGTATCAGAGCCCCAATATGCAAAGCAGGAGATAATTTGGTGGAAATAGTTGTAGAAAGTGTTTTGAACTCAATGAAGAGCGAAAATTTTCCGCTTAAAGACAGAGATATTATAGGTATTACAGAATCACTTGTAGCCAGGACTCAGGGCAATTATGCAACTATTTATGATATTGCCTGTGACATAAACAGTAAGTTTAAAGAAGATAATTTAGCTGTTTTATTCCCCTTATTGAGCAGGAATAGATTTTCTATAATATTAAGAGGAATTGCATTAACTGGGAAAAAATTATTTGTTGTACTAAACTATCCCTCTGATGAAGTTGGAAATAGTCTTATAGACGAAGAGTTGCTGGATGAACTTGACATAAATCCATATACGGATGTTTTGACAGAAAAAAAATTCAGGGAACTGTTTGGATATAATGCCAAACATCCAATTACCGGTGTGGATTATATTGAAGAATATAAGAAACTTGCAGTAAATGATAATATCGAAATAATCCTGGCCAATGACCCTAAAGTTGCTCTAAATTATACCAAAAACGTACTTGTGTCAAATATACATTCCAGAAACAGAACAAAAAAGATATTGAAAAAGGCTGGGGCTAAGACCGTATATAGCCTTGATGAAATATTAAACAAACCGGTTAATGGCAGTGGCTATAACGAAGAATTTGGGCTCCTTGGATCCAATAAGGCTACCGAAGAACAGATTAAGCTATTCCCAAGGGATTGCAAAAGGATAGTTGAGGAAATACAGAAATTAATGAGAATAAGGACAGGAAAGCATGTTGAGGTAATGGTTTATGGAGACGGAGCATATAAAGATCCGGCAACAAAAATATGGGAACTGGCAGATCCCGTAGTATCTCCGGGGTATACTGACGGACTGAACGGATATAGAAATGAAATAAAGCTTAAATATATAGCTGACAATGATTTGGGTACTTTAAATCAAAAAGACATGCAAAATGCCATTATACAAAAAATTAAAGAAAATGAAAGAATGAATGAAAATGAAAAATGCCCTACAAATAAAGAGTCATCTATGGGCACAACCCCAAGACAGATTACCAGCCTACTTGGGAGTCTTTGTGACCTTACAAGCGGAAGCGGAGATAAGGGTACCCCAATCATACTGATAAGCGGATACTTTGATAATTATGCCTCGGAATAAGAAGAAGCAAACTCGCTTCGTTGGAGATTAAACTACGGGGCAGGGAGGTTAAATGATTAATAAAGATTTCTTGCAGTTTTTATTTGAAGCTGCGTCCATGCAAAGATGGAATGACCACATAAGACCTCATAAAGGCTTTACTGAGTTAGATAAACAGGCTCAAAAAATGTTCTATGCCTATGTGCTGGCTAAATACGAAGAATCTGACAGGAAAGCTTCTATTAATTGGGTTAATCTTATTGAGGGCAGCATGTTCGAATTATTTCACAGGATATTACTGACTGATATTAAGCCTCCGATTTTTCACGAATTAATGGCAAAGAAGGAAAAACAGCTTAATCAATGGGTTATTGAAGGGCTTAGGAGCAAAGGTGTTTACGACATCAAAGGAAACTTTAAGGAAAAGATTAAAGAGTATTTTTTCAATCCTGGGTATAGTGCCATAGAAAAGAAAATATTAAAAGCTGCTCATTACATGGCAACAAATTGGGAATTTCAGATAGTATACAGATTAAGTTCAGGTTTTTGGGGCCTGGAAGAAACGAAAAATAGTATTGATAATGAACTTGAAGAACATTACGACCTGGCTGGTGTTCAAAGATTAAACATAGGGAAGAAAACAAAGGCGTTTCTTGATCTGATAGGTCAGCTCAGGTTCCAGCAAAGATGGGCACAGGCACCAAGAGTACCTGAGACTTCTGTTATGGGTCATATGCTGATAGTAGCAATCCTTTCATATGTTTTTACTGTTGAACTTGAAGGATGTAATAAAAGAATATATAACAATTATTTTGCAGGATTATTTCATGATCTGCCTGAAGTATTAACAAGAGATATAATTTCTCCTGTAAAGCGTTCTATCCAGGGATTAAGTGATGTTATAAAGGAAATTGAAGAAAGACAGGTAGAGGAAAAAATATTTCCTTTAATTCCTCAATCTTGGCATGATGAATTAAGATATTTTACTAAAGACGAATTTAAAAGTAAGATAATTAAAGAAGGCCAGATTATAGAAGTAGATTCCGAAGATATTAATAGAGAATATAATATTGATATGTATAATCCAATGGATGGCCAAATAATTGAAGTATGTGATAAATTATCCGCATATATGGAAGCATGTATGTCAATCAATCACGGAATAAAATCACCCTTCCTTGAAGAAGGAAGAAGAGTCATATTTGACAGATTTAAAGACAGCAAGGTGGCAGGAATAGATTTTGGCCAGCTATTCCGCAACATAATAGTACAGTAGCATTATACATGCAGTCATACAGAAGACAGCAGATTATTTATATTATCCCAAAATATCATTTTTCTCTCTGTTTCGGTCAGCTTCAGTTTAAGAAATCTATCAATCTCTTCTTCAAAGGACCACATGGGATAATCGCTTCCAAAAACAATTTTATCTATACCATGGGTTCTGATGATTTTTTCAGCGGTGGTGCTGTCCAGTATCATCAGACTGCTGGAGGTATCCATATATAAATTTTTGCCAGCCAGGAATTCTAACGACTCATCCCACATGCTATATCCCCCTAAGTGGGCAGCAATAACCTGCAGCTTAGGAAATTGATCTATTATTTTTGCTAAACGGGCAGGAGAAGAAGAGTTCTTGTTTTTATCGCCCATATGCACAAGAAGGGGGAGTCTTCCTTCTACTGCTTTATATAGAGGTATCATTCTGTCTTCATCCAAATAAAATTCCTGAAATTCGGGATGCATTTTTATGCCCTTTATACCCATACTAATCATTCTATCAATTTCTTCTTCAATATTTTCCATGTCAGGATGAAGAGTGCCAAAACCAGTAAAACAATCATATTGTGAAATTAACAGGGATATGAAATCATTAATGGGCTTAACCTGTTCAGGCTTTGTTGCAGTAGAATGGACCAGGTATCTTGATATTCCGGCTTTTGTACCTTTTTCCAGAAGATCAGATATGGTACCGCTGCCTTGCATCGTGATACCATAGTATTTACTTATAGCGTCAACTGCCTTATCTGCTATTTTATCAGGATATATATGTACATGAGCGTCCATTATTTTATATTGCATCAATATGTATCATCCTTTTTTGTATATTTAAAAGCTTGGTTTATAAGAAATTTTAACACAATTAATCACCGGGTACAAGCAAACTCGCTTCGCCCGGGGATTCAGCGGGGGTCTTGTAATCTCCCGCTGAACAAGATTTTTATTATATTTTGTATCAATTCAGCATGGATGAGCGCTACTTTTTGAAGATATTTGCATTAATGCAGACAAATAATTTTGTGAACAATACAATGCTGAATACATAATATATCATATACCTGTTGTTTTTTTATCTAAAAAATACTGAGTTTATCCAGGAGGAAAAAGGATATGGTCTATTTGGATAATGCTGCAACGTCATTCCCCAAGCCTGAAGAAGTATATACTGCCATAGATAAATGTTTAAGAGAGTTTTGTGCAAATCCGGGGAGAGGAGGGCACAGGATGGCTTTGGCATCAGCCAGGGCTGTTATGGAAGCCAGAGAAGAAATATCTCAATTCTTCAACATAGATGATCCTTTAAGAATATGCTTTACAAAGAATGCTACTGAAGCCTTAAATATTGCTATAAAATCATTCCTTTCGGCCGGAGACCATGTAATTACCACCTGCATGGAGCATAATTCGGTTATAAGGCCGCTGAAAGGTCTGGAAAAAGATAAAGGTATAGAATTGACTATATTGGAAGAAGATGACCCCTATGGGCTGATCAGTCCGGAGGCTTTTAGAAAAGCTATAAAAGAAAATACGAAATTGATAATATCTACCCTCTCTTCCAATGTTAATGGCATAATCATGCCTGTAAAAGAAATAGGGAGAATAGCAAGAGAACATAATATTGTATTTTTATTGGACGCTTCTCAGGGTGCAGGGACAATTGGCATTGACGTAAAGGAAATGAATATTGATTTGCTTGCTTTTCCAGGACATAAAGGACTCCTTGGCCCCCAAGGAACAGGAGGACTTTATGTAAGACAGGGACTCTCAGTTAAGACTCTTCTTGAAGGTGGAACGGGGAGCAGTTCAATTAAGCTTATACAACCTCAGGATATGCCTGATTATCTGGAAAGTGGAACATTAAACACCCCTGGCATTATAGGGCTTGGTGCTGGTATTAGGTTTATTAGGAGGCTAGGTATTGATTATATAAGATCTCATAAAAATAATCTGGTCAAAAATCTTGTTAATGGTATAAAAGATATTAAAGGGATAAAGTTGTACAGCAGCGATGATTACGAAAATAATTCCGGTATTGTTGCTCTTAATATCGGGAATGTTAATTCAAACCAGGTAAGTTATGAACTTGATAAGAATTTTGATATTGCGACAAGAGGAGGTCTCCATTGTTCACCACTTGCCCATAAAAAACTTGCAACACTGGAACAAGGAATTGTAAGGTTAAGTGTAGGAGTATTCAATACAGTAGAGGAAATAAAATATACAATAAATGCTTTGAAAAGAATATCTGAACTGATTTAACTTAGCGTAGTGAAGATTAACCTAGATTGAATTAGTCTAGACCAGTTTAATTATTGTTTTTATGTTTTTTGAATGTTGTCAGTCTTTACAAAAACTATCCTATGTGCTATAATTTAAATTCGTTACGGGGTGTAGCTCAGTTTGGCTAGAGTGCTTGCTTGGGGTGCAAGAGGTCGCTGGTTCAAGTCCAGTCACTCCGACCATATTAAAGACAAGGGTTTAAAAGATTAAATCTTTGTCTTTTTTTATTTTTATTCAAATTAATTCGAAAAATCCATATAAAATCCATAGTGAGTCTAATAGAATCCAGAAACTATATTCAGAATATTTTATTTACAAATTATGAATAATATATATGATTCAAATACTATAAAACCATCAGAGAAAGAAATCACCATTATTTATCAATTATGGGAGAAGAGAATGCTATGCCTGTAATTAAAAAGTTTCTTAAAAAATATTTACTTTTTAGCGAACCGGATAACGCCGATGATTTTTCCATGGGTGAGTCCCTGGAGGAAATAAGCAGATATGACAGAAGCTCAATAAGCAAAAAGAATAAAGACTCCAGGGGGAAAATTGAAAAACAGGATTATGTTAACCGAAGCCCGGATACTGATTCGGATCAAAAAGAAAAGGCAGAGGGTAAAGAGGAAGAATCTGATACAAAAAAGAGAATGATTCCATTGAAAACTATTAAAGAGCCAGATATAAAGCTTTCTTATTATAGCACAAAAAATAATACAGAAAATAATTATCTTAAAACCGGAAAAGAAAATGATAATGGTGAAACGGAAAAAACAAAGCCTGCAGGAGATGAAGCTAATTCAGGTGAAAAAATAAAAGAAGGCAAGAATAAAGATGAAAATAAACAAAATGACAAAAAGAATCATAATAAAGAAGATGCCGGCAAAAATGCTTCTGGTAAAAAAAATGAAGACGAAAAAAATGAAGATAAAGAAAATGGAGAGGAAAGCAGTAAAGAAAAAAGTAGGGGATATGACAAAAACCAGGCCGAAAGTGAAACTGAAATTAGTAAAAATTTAAGTGAAAACCTTAATTTCATTAAAAAAGTGTATAGTATACCCACTAATAGCGATATTGTACTGAGGGAATTCGAAATAGCATTAAAAGAAGAAACTGTTAAAGCTTTTGCTATTTTTTTTGATGGAATGGTTGATAGAATGGTAATTAACATGGCTATACTTGAGCCATTAATGTTGCTGTCAAATTTGCCTGTTAAGGGCAGCGATAAAGATATTACGGAATATATAATGAAACATCTTATGCCTCATACTCAACTAAAAGTAACAAAGAAATACGGCGATGTTATAAAAGAAGTAAATTTCGGAGGCTGCGGAGTTTTTATAGATGGTTTTGGTGTTGCTATTGCAGCTGATACTAAAGGTTGGGAGCACAGAGGAGTAGACAGGCCAAATACTGAACTTGTAATCAGGGGACCTCAGGAAGGATTTACTGAACTATTGAGGGTTAATACCGCTTTGCTAAGAAAAATACTTAAAGATAGTGATTTAATCGCAGAGAGCATAAATATTGGCCTGAGGAGTCAGACTTCATGCGCCATGATGTATATTAAAGATATTGCAAATGATGGTCTGGTGGATGAAGTAAGAAAAAGACTTAAAAGCATAAAAACTGATTATATATTTGACTCAGGTGAATTAGAACAATATATAGAGGATAGTGCTTTTTTCCCCATGCCTCAGGTAATTGCCACCGAAAGGCCTGACAGGGTTGCTTCTCTGCTTGCGGAAGGAAGAGTTGCTATAATAGTGGACGGGAGCCCGTTTGTACTTGTTGTGCCCGCTACGTTTGCAACCTTGCTTCATTCCCCTGAAGACATTTACTCCAGATTTCCCTATGGAAATTTTCACAAGATAATTAGATTGCTTGCAATTTTTCTATCAATATTTCTCCCGGGATTATATATTGCAATAACCAATTATCATCAGGAAATGATACCAACCGATTTATTGCTGGCAATAGCTGCCTCAAGGGAAAAAGTCCCTTTCCCTTCTGTATTAGAAATTTTGATTATGGAAATTTCTTTTGAACTTATAAGGGAGGCAGGTATAAGAATTCCGGGACCGATTGGTCCAACATTAGGCATAATAGGAGCTTTAATACTTGGACAGGCAGCGGTTGCTGCAAATATTGTCAGCCCTATTCTAATTATTATAGTAGCTGTTACAGGAATAGGGTCCTTTGGGGTACCTAACTTTTCTTCCGCCTTTTCTTTTAGAATTACGCGTTTTTTTTATATAATTCTTGGATCCATGGCAGGATTTTTAGGCATTACGGTAGGACTCTTCATTCATTTTATCTGGCTTGTGAGCTTTAATTCATTTGGAATTCCATTTATGGTACCTTTTGCTCCAAGAACTGTAAAAACATCACATGAGTCTTTCACAAGAAGGCCTGTTTGGAAACAGGAGAGAAGGCCGGATTATTTAAATCCAAAAGATATATACAGTCAGCCTGAAAAAAGCAGGGGATGGGTAAGATCAAATTCTAAAGGTGAAAGGGCAGATAAAGATGAAAAATAGATTGAAATTTGGTGTATTTGAAGGCGCCAGCTTCATATTAGTTGCTTTATGTACACAGGTTTTTCTTAATTTTCCCAGGATAATGCTGGAGGATGCGGGTACCGCTGGATGGATGCTTGCTGTGTACATATCTTTAATTGTATATATCCTGGTGATTATAATAACCAGGCTTTATTCACCTTTTGGAGGCATGGACTTAATTGATATAGCAGAAGCTGCAGGAGGCAAAATAACCAAAGTATTGGTAGGTATTATAATTACAATACATTTTGTATCTATATTGGCACTTGTATTAAGAGAATTTAGTGAAGACTTGAAAATCATAGCTCTTCAAGTATCACCAATAAGCTATGTAACAGCATTCTTTGCTATTGGCATGTTAATAGGAGCTTACGCTGGTATAGTGCCAATAGTACGGTTATGTACATTAGCAGTACCGGTTATCACTTTGGGATATTTAATCATCATCATCGGAATGTTCCCATATTATGACATAACCAGGATTCTGCCTTTATTTGGTAATGGCCTGAAAAATATATTTATTAATGGAATTCAAAGAATATCAAATTATTCAGGATTAATTGCCTTATTCATAATTGCACCATTTCTTAAAACTAAAGAGAACTTGAATAAAGTAGCCTATATAGGTACTGCTATGGCAGCGGTTGTATTAATAATATCTACATTTGTTTATTCAATAGTAGTACCTTATCCTATTTCCATTGTAGAATTCTTACCGATATACCATCTTGCAAGAATATTCTATTTTGGACTGTTTTTCCAAAGAATTGAATCAATATTTATTATCATATGGGTTATGGCAGCATTGCTTTATTTAAGTGCAGGGCTGTATATGTTAGCTCATATTTTCAGAAAAACCTTTAATCTGAGATATTATAAGCCTCTATTGATGCCATTTACTATAATACTATTCACTTTAAGCCTTATGCCTCAAAATCTTTTATCTACAATTGATATAGAAACCCAATACTTCAGAAGATATGCATGGATGGTAACATTTGCAATGGTAATTCTGTTGCTTATTATAGCCAGAATGAGAATAAAATCAGGATCAGTAAGAAATAAAAAAGTGATAAGAGAGAAAAAATAGTTTGAGTTTGCTAAATATTTGCAGAATGTTTATTAAGGAGTAAGTAATAATATGAAAAAAACAACATTTATTAAAACAATTGGTTTAATAATAGTTTTAATCATGTTTTCTGTAATTTTTTCTGGTTGTTTTGACAGAAGAGAAGTTGATGAACTGGCTTATGTAATGGCACTGGGTTTAGATAAAGGAACTACTAACAAAATAAGAATGACTTTACAAATAGCTGTACCTAAATCAATTTCTGGAGGCGGAACTGGTGGAGAAGGTGGTGGAGGTGGAAAATCGTACATTATAACAACTCTTGAGGTGCCGGCTATTTATTCAGGATTAAATATGGCAAATAGCTATATAGGGCGGGAAATTGATGTATCTCATGCGAAAGTTATAATTTTTTCAGAGGAACTGGCAAGAGAAGGAATAATGAGGTATATCCATGCTCTTATGAGAGGTAAGGAATTCAGAGGTAATATATATATGGCCGTTTCCAGAGGTTCTGCTGAAGAATATATAAGAAATGTTGATCCGAAATTGGAGATAAGTCCCGCCAGATATTATGAGATGATATTCAGAGGGCATAAACATACAGGTTTTGGAACCAATACCCAGCTTATATCTTTCTATAACAGAGCTGAATCTACAACAGGGGAAGCTGTGATGATAATGGCTGGAGTTTCTAAATATGAAGATTCAGATGAATTTTCACTTGAAGAGTCTACTTATGAAGAAAAGGGAAGACCTAACCCCTTTGAAGGTGATTATATGGCAGGAGATATGCCTAAAGTCGGTGAATTGAAATCAGAATTAATGGGGCTGGCAGTCTTTGATGGATGGAGAATGGTAGGAGAATTAGATGGTGAGGAAGCCTTGTATTATCTAATGGTAACAGGAGAATATGGTGAATCTTTTATAACTGTTCAGGATCCTATTGTAGAAGAACACGTTGTGATTCTGAGTACCAGGCAAAATGAAAAACCTTTTTATAAAGTAGAAATAGTAAATGGCAATCCTTTAATAAGTTTAAAAATTTATCTTGAAGCAGATATTATTTCAATTCAAAGCGGCTTTAATTATGAAAGTACTGGAAACCTTCCTATATTAGAAAAAACTGCAGAAGAGCAGATAAAACAGGGAATAATAAGGCTGCTTAAAAAAACAGCAGAAGAAATGAAATGTGATATATTTCATTTTGGAAAACTGCTAAAGATTAAGTTTCTTACATGGGAGGAATGGAAGAAATTCGGGTGGCTGGATAGATATAAAGACGCTTTATTTGATGTTGAAGTATCTTTAAAAATCAGAAGACCTGGATTAATGATTAGATCTATTCCAGGACAGGCCTCGGAAGAAAGGGAGCTGAACTGATTTGACATTTGGAAGGTTTTTAGCCATTATTCTTATACTCGGGGTATTTGTTCATACTGTAAGTTTTGGAGCATGGAACTGGAAAAAAAATAAGAATAAATTTGGTGCTGTCATTGTAATGTTACTGGCATTGATTTCATTAATAATGCCTATATTTATAATGCTATTTAGGGTTAGATAAATATAAAAGTATAATATCCTTTGGTAGTCTTACTAATATTGGATGGGTATTAAATACTTTAAGGTTATGCAGAATGTTTCCTTTAACTGATTTTGATGATAAAATAGGTATCAGCATGCATCAGTTAGGTACAGACAAATTTATTAAGGGAGGTTCTGCATAATGAAGGCAGTTATTTTTGATGTTGATGGTACAATACTTGATACAGAAAGGATATATATCTGGGCATGGCAGAAAGCAGCTGCTGAAATGGGTTTTACGTTAACGATGGATACTCTGATGAAAACCAGGGCTATTCCATCTGACAAAGCCAGATTAATAATGGAAGAGGCAATTCCTGGCTTCCCCTTTGAAGAAGTGAGAAAAGAACGTGTTCGCCTGGCTGAAGAGGAATTTGAAAAAAATGGAATTCTTATAAAACCCGGTTTCCATACTCTCATGGCTGTTATTAAAGAAAAAAATTTTCCATGTGCTGTAGCCTCTT
Organism: Clostridiaceae bacterium; assembly: GCA_012840395.1. Lineage (NCBI taxonomy): Bacteria > Bacillati > Bacillota > Clostridia > Eubacteriales > Clostridiaceae > Clostridiaceae bacterium. The sequence continues at coordinate 55,968 of DULL01000110.1, forward strand.
CTACAGCCAGGGATAAGACCATACATCATTTGAATATTGCCGGTATAATAGACAGATTTGGTGCAATCGTGGGAGGGGATGAGGTTGAAAATGGAAAGCCGTCACCGGATATTTTCCTGAAAGCCGCAGAGAAACTTGGAGTCAGACCTGAAGACTGCATTGTCATTGAGGACAGCAAAGCTGGACTTAAAGGGGCAAAAGCTGCAGGTATGCTTCCTGTTATGGTACCTGATATAGTAAAACCTGATGAGGAAATCCGTTCGATTGCGGCATATATATTTGAAAACCTTGAAGAGGTTTCTGAAATTCTATGATGATTGGGTATTATTATAAGTATTCTTTCAGAAAAAGTTGACGAGCATGTTAAAATTCAGGTTAAATAAAATAAAAAAAGTATCAAAGCTTTAAAGCTTTGATACTTCTGGCAGGGGCAGCAGGACTTGAACCCGCAGCCAACGGTTTTGGAGACCGCTACTCTACCAATTGAGCTATACCCCTTCAAGTGACATTAAAAAGTATACTATACCGGATTGTAGATTGTCAATAGGATGAATTTCAATTTTCTTTGGCCAATATTTAGATCTTATGTAGATTTTTCCTGTTATTATGATATTATAGGAAATAGTTATAGCAAATAAAACATTAAGGTATAATTGTAAAATATAACAGGTTTAAAATAAAGTACAACCTTTTTGCGTCAGATAGGAGTGAAAGCATGTCAATTACTTTGGGCCTTATTGGATCGGGAAATATGGGATCCGCATTAATAAAAGGAATTATAGCTTCAAAGATACTTGAAGCAGAAAAAATATACGTATCAGATATAGACAGAAATAAATCTTCTAAATTATGTGAAGAAACAGGTGTCAATCTGTTAAATAGCAATTCAGAAGTAATAGATAAATCAAGTATTATTGTTCTCGCGGTTAAACCAAAGACTGTTGAAGCAGCACTTATGGACTGCAAACACAAGTTTAGTCCTGAGAAAATACTGGTATCAGTTGCTGCAGGAGTTCCTATTAAACGTTATAAAGAAATTTTAGGAAAGGATAAAAAAATAATAAGGGCAATGCCGAATACTCCTGCTCTTGTCAGGGAGGGAATGACTTTACTTTCTCCCTGCAGTGAAATTAAAGAGGAAGAATTAAAAACTGTCAGGGATTTATTTAACTGTGTAGGAAAAACAGAAATTTTAAACGAAAATCTTATGTGTGAAGTAATTGCCCTTACATCCAGCAGTCCTGCCTATGTTTTTATGCTTATTGAGGCTATGGCTGACGGAGCGGTATTGTCAGGTATACCCCGTGAGCTTTCATACAAATTGGCTGCCCAGGCAGTTTTAGGTTCTGCCAGGATGGTTCTTGAAACCTCCCAGCATCCCGGAGTACTTAAAGATCAGGTATGCTCCCCTGCGGGTACTACTATAGAGGCTGTAGCAAAACTTGAAGAGTATGCCTTCAGATCTTCAATCATTGAAGCAATGAGAGAATGTACCAGAAGGGCACGGGAATTGGAAAACTCATGAAAAAAGTAACTATTTATACCGACGGCGCTTGTTCAGGAAATCCTGGAGCCGGAGGCTGGGGAGCAATATTAAAATATGGAGAACATGAAAAAGAAATTTCAGGTTTTAAAGATAATACAACTAACAATCAAATGGAACTGCTAGCAGCGGTGGAAGCACTTAAATGCCTGAAGTTTCCCTGTGAGGTTGAGTTATATAGCGATAGTTCCTATTTGATTAATGGGTTCACTGAAAAATGGTTGGATAAATGGAAAGCAAATGGATGGAAAACATCATCCAAAGATGATGTAAAAAATGTAGAATTATGGATGGAGCTTGACAGGCTGAATAAAATACATAACATAAAGTGGATAAAAGTAAAAGGACATGCCGATAATGAGTATAATAACAGATGTGATAAACTTGCTACAAACGAAATATCAAAAAACCGCAATAAATAGTTTATAGTAATTTTTTTTGTATGTACTGCATAGTATTCATAGTAAAGAGGTTTATGAAGGAGTAAAGCTTTGTTGTACAGAATACAGGAAGTAATTGCAGTACATATAAAGAACTATTCTAACAGATACATAATGCTTATAATGGCTCTAGTTACAGGTATTTCAGCAGGAGCTTTTACTGTAAACGGGTTAAGTGCAATACAAAGGGAAGAACTTACAAATTATATACATGGATTTCTTAGTCTTATGGATAATCAGGTTATTGATAGTAATGAGCTCCTGAGGCTGGCAATGTTGGAGAATGCAAAAATTGTCCTGATTTTATGGACTTTGGGTGTCATGATAATTGGCATACCATTTATTTTTGCTGTCATTGGTATTAAAGGTTTCATTGTCGGATTCAGTTCAGGTATTATTATCAAAACTCTGGGATTTAAAGGTATTTTGTTTTCACTATTTGCTTTACTTCCGAAAGAAGTTCTGATATTACCTGCATTAATTGCTATCGGAGTAAATGGAATGAACTTTTCTATAAACATTATTAAAAATAAGTCGATAAAACATATGTTTAAAGAAAATCTTAAAGCAGATTTTTTTGCCTATTGTTTTGTTACTTTATTTTTTTCGTTATTTATAGTATTGGGCACCTTGGTGGAAGCTTACATAACCCCGGTACTGATTAGAATAATATCACCAATATTTACTAAATAATGTATATTTATGTTATTTATTGTTAATAATATAACTGAAAACAAATAAGTTTAAATAATTAATAATTAGGAAATATAGTAAATTTTTGAATTAAATGTATAATTATATAAGGAATTAAACTATTATACAGTTTAGCTGCTATACAAATTGGAAAGAAGGGGTAGTTGAAGGATGGAAGCTTTGATAAAAGAATACATGAATTTTCTGGAAAAGGATAAGCAACTGTCACATAATACACTGCAGTCCTACAAGAGAGATATAGAACAATACCTTACATATCTACAGCAGATAAATCTAAATAATATTTCAAATACAACCAAAACAACAATACTTACTTATCTGATGTATTTGCAGAAAAAGGGCAGGGCTACATCGACAGTATCCAGAAACTTAGCTTCAATCAGATCGTTTTATCAGTTCATAGCAAAGAATAAAGCAATAGACCATGATCCTACTTCTGATCTTGAATCACCTAAAGTAGAGAAAAAGCTCCCGCAAATATTATCAACCCAGGAAGTGGAACTTCTTCTGGAACAGCCTAAATGCAAAGACTTAAAAGGATACAGAGATAAGGCAATGCTGGAACTTCTTTATGCAACGGGTATCAGGGTGTCTGAACTGATATCTCTTGATCTATCTGATATCAACCTCCAGGGTGGATATATAAGGTGTAATAAGGGAGCAAGGGAAAGAACGATACCAATAGGTTCTATTGCCGCAGAAGCCTTGCAGGAGTATATAGAAAAGGCAAGAGTGCATTTAGTAAAAGACAGCAACAATCAAGCACTTTTTGTCAACGTAAATGGAGGCAGGCTTACCAGGCAGGGTTTCTGGAAGATTATAAAACTTTACAAAAACCAGGCAAAGATAAATAAGGATATAACACCTCACACTCTTAGGCACTCCTTTGCGGCACACTTGCTTGAGAATGGGGCTGATTTAAGGTCAATACAGGAAATGCTGGGCCATTCAGATATTTCATCTACACAAATATACGCCCAGTTAGCAAAAAACAGGATAAAAGAAGTATATAAGAAAACCCATCCAAGGGCATAATTTTATTTCACGGCATAAGTATATTCTAAAATGCAAAAAAGTATTAATAATGAAGGGTAATTATTTAGGACAGTTCTTGATTAATTCCGTTACGGAATATAAAGAGAAATGTCCTTTTTAATTATCTATAAATAATATGGAATACCTGTTTATATATGCATATATTACCGGAATTGAGGAAAAATTTTATATGTTAGATAATCTTTGTAAAGGAGTGTAATTTATAATGCGTAATAAAGGTATTACAATTCTTCTGATTATTACCTTTTGTTTTTCTTGCTTATTTTTTAATCCAGTTTTGGCTAATGAGGATGTAGAAGATGCCGAATATGATGCCCTGACTGTCGGGAAAATAATGACTACAACAAGTGTAATGGATTTAAAAGCCAAATCTGCAATTCTAATGGATGTAAACTCAGGTGAGGTAATGTATGAAAAAAATGCTCATGAGAAGTTACCTATAGCGAGTGTCACAAAAATTATGACCATGCTTTTAGTTATGGAAGAGATTGCGCAAGGAAGGCTGACCTTCGAAGATATGGTCTATGTTACGGAGAACTCATATAGAATGGGAGGATCGCAAGTTTATCTGGAACCAGGGGAACAATTTACTGTGGATGAGATGCTAAAAGCTGTAGCCATTCATTCTGCTAACGATGCATCTGTTGCTCTGGCAGAAAAAGTAGCAGGCAGCGAAGAAGTGTTTGTAGACATGATGAATAAAAAAGCAAAAGAACTGGGAATGAATAATACAAACTTTCTTGATTGCAGCGGTTTGACAGATGAAGGTCATTATAGCACTGCATATGATGTTGCCCTGATGTCAAGGGAACTTGTGCTAAAGCATCCGAAAATATTGGAGTATACTTCAATCTGGCATGATACTTTCAGAAACGGTACATTTTCGTTGGATAATACTAACAAGTTAATTCGATACTACCAGGGGGTGGTTAACGGAATTAAAACCGGATATACAAGCAAAGCGGGATATTGTCTTTCAGCTTCAGCTACAAAGAGCGGTTTAAACCTTATTTCTGTAGTTTTAGGTGAACCAGATTCAAACACCAGGTTTGCAGAGGCAAGAAAGCTACTTGATTATGGATTCTCAAATTTTGAACCATATCATGCAAATTCCAGAGATGAGATTGTCGGTTCAATTGAGGTGAAAAAAGGACTAAAAAGCAGGGTTAATATAAAGTTCAGGGATGATGTCAATTTGCTTCTGAAGAAAGGGCAGAAAGAGAAAGTTACAAAAGAAGTAAAGTTGCCGGATAATATTGAAGCTCCTGTATATGCTGGTAAGTCTGTAGGAGAAGTCATATATACAATTGATGGGAACGTTATAGGAAAAGCTGACCTGGTTGCTGATAATACCATAGAAAGGGCAACATTTCTTAAGGTGATGTATAGAATGATAATAGATTGGTTTAAGGTTGGCAGGTAAATAATAATTTACGCCATTATATGATTTTGAATTGTTGACTCCTGCAATAATTAATGTTACCATAATCATATCATTTACAGGATAATGTTATTTATTGTAAATTATTAGTGTTAGCCTTCTTTAATTATTGCAGGAGTGATAGAAATATGTTTATTTTGGATGCATTATCAATTAGCAGCAAGGGCAACCTTGAAATAGGAGGCTGTGATACTTTAGATTTAGTAAAAGAATTTGGCACTCCTTTATATGTAATGGATGAAGAAACAATAAGGAAAAGTTGCAGGTTTTACAAGGATGCCATTGACAGATATTATCCTGGTAAAGGACTGATCCTTTACGCCAGCAAGGCTTTCTGTTCAATGGCTATGTGCAAAATTGCAGAACAGGAAGGACTCGGTATTGATGTAGTATCGGGAGGAGAACTGTATACTGCCATAAAATCCGGATTTCCTGCAGAAAAAATCTTTTTCCATGGAAACAATAAGACTATTGAAGAGATTGAATTAGCCATTGAAAATAATATAGGCAGATTTATCGTTGACAATAGGGAAGAACTCCAGTCCATAAACAGCATAGCAAAATCAAAAGGGAAAAAAATAAAGATACTCTTCAGAATAAAACCTGGCATTGAAGCTCACACCCATGATTTTATCCGAACAGGTCAGATTGATTCTAAATTTGGAGTAGCTTTAGAGAACGGTGAAGCTTTTGAGATTATAAAGATTGCTTCTGAACTGGATGCTGTAGAAGTTGTGGGAGTTCATTGCCATATAGGTTCACAAATATTTGATATTGCTCCTTATGAACTGGCTGCACAAGTAATGCTGGATTTTATTGCAGAATTAAAAAACAAACTGGGTATAGTTATAAAAGAGTTAAATCTTGGAGGAGGCTTTGGCATAAGATATTTGCCTGAGCACGAACCCATTCAATATGATACTTCTATTGAAGCAGTAACAAAATTTATTAAATCAGAATGCAGCAAAAAAAATTTAGAATTACCGTTGCTTATATTCGAGCCTGGAAGATCCATTGTAGGCCCTGCAGGAATTACTCTTTATACTGTTGGTGCAGTGAAAGACATAAAAGGAGTAAGAAAATATGTATCTGTTGATGGTGGAATGACAGATAATCCACGGTATGCCCTTTATCAATCTCAATACGATGCCCTCATTGCAAACAAACCCGATGCCAAGAAGGTTGAGAAGGTTACAATTGCAGGAAAGTGCTGTGAATCGGGAGATATATTGGTAAAAGATATTTACATGCCTCCGATCTCAAGTGGTGATATTTTGGCCATCCTGGCTACCGGAGCTTATAATTATTCAATGTCAAGTAATTATAACCGTATTCCGAGACCTCCAGTTGTGCTGGTTAATAAAGGAAAAGCCCGTTTAATAGTGAAGAGAGAAGGGTATGAAGATATTATAAGAAATGATATAATTCCTGAGGATTTATAGTAGAATGTATTATAAAGGGAGTATACACCCTAAAGAATTTTATTGAAAGGGGTAAATGATGCTATTTCTATATCCACCTATAATATTGATTTATTTGGTACCGGTAGTACTTATTTCACTGACATTTCATGAGTTTTCTCATGCCTACACTTCTTACAGGCTGGGAGATCCAACGGCAAAGTATGCAGGAAGATTAACTTTGAATCCTTTGAAACATCTGGATATACTTGGTACATTAATGTTTTTATTCTCCAGATTCGGATGGGCAAAACCAGTACCTATAAATCCCATGTATTATAAAGACAGAAATAAAGGAACAATGATTGTAAGTGTGGCAGGGCCGTTATCCAATATATTACTTGCCTTAATATTTTCATTTCCTATGATTTACCTGGAGAGGAAATACGGTATTGTTAACGGCAGCTTTTTTACATCCTTTAATCCTATTGCAATTTTATATAATTTTTCATTTATGTTTTATATGATAAATATAGGTCTGGCTGCTTTTAATATTTTGCCTGTTCCTCCTTTGGACGGATCAAATATATTGCAGGGAATTTTACCTCCGAAATATAACTATAAGATGCATCAGTACCAAAGCTATATTTCGATTGGTTTTATGATGTTAATACTTATTGCACCCCGTGCTTTAAATACCTTACTTTCACCATTTATATGGTTTTTTCAGACTGCAATAAATATGATTACTAATTCGGTAATAGGTTTGTTCCACTAAATATATTTTTGTTTAATCAATAAAGGGAAGGAACATGCAAAACAAGAACAGAGAGTTGACACATTCTGAATTGAAATTTAGAATTAGAATGTGTTAGCGAATTGTTATTATTTTTGCAATTTACAATATTTATTAACAATCTGGAATAATTAAATTGTAAGTCGCCGGAGGGAGTTTTTACTGATGAGTGGAAAAAGAATACTTAGCGGAATGAGACCTACAGGTCAGCTACATCTGGGAAATTATTTCGGGGCTTTGGAGAATTGGGTAAAACTACAGCATGAATATGAATGTTATTTTTTTATTGCTGATTGGCATGCACTTACCACTGGGTATGAAGATACATCGGAAATAAAGAATAATATTACCGAAATGACTGTTGATTGGCTCAGCGCAGGCCTAGATCCTGATAAATGCAATATCTTCCTTCAATCAAAGGTTTTGGAACATGCCGAATTACATCTGCTGTTCTCTATGAGTACACCTTTGTCCTGGCTATATAGATGTCCCACTTATAAAGACCAGCTGAATCAGATGAAGGAAAAAAATATTACAACCTATGGCTTTTTAGGCTATCCTTGCCTTATGGCTTCTGATATTTTAATTTACAAAGCAGACCTAGTTCCTGTGGGAGAGGACCAGCTTCCTCATCTTGAATTGACCAGGGAAATTGCAAGAAGGTTTAACAACCTATACAAAGAAGTTTTTCCTGAACCCCAGGCTATCCTGACAAAAGCTAAAGTATTGCCAGGCACTGATGGAAGGAAAATGAGCAAAAGTTATGGAAATACTATTTCATTATCGGATTCACCTGATACAATAAAGAAGAAGGTAAGTTCCATGGTTACGGACCCGGCCAGAATAAGAAAGGATGATCCAGGCCATCCGGAAGTATGTACGGTATTTGCATTCCATAAAGTATTCAATGAAGATGGAGTTACAGAAGTTGAATCCCTTTGCCGTAAGGGAGGTATTGGCTGCGTACAATGTAAACGCAATCTGGCTGAGAAAATGATCGGTGCTCTTTCACCTATTTACGAAAAAAGACAGGAATTAATTAAAAGACCTGATACTATCAGGGATATTGTTGATACAGGAATCAAGAATGCCAGGTCGGTTGCTCAGAAAACTATGGAAGAAGTAAGAAGTGCAATGAAAATTGACTGGTAGGGAGGGCTTCTCAAATAGAGAACTTTATAAGTAATGGATATATAGTTAAGGTTCAAAGTTTCGAAGGACCATTTGATCTATTATTTCATCTTATAGAAAAAAATAACATGAAAGTATATGATATTTCTATAAGTGAAATAACCGACCAATATATGGACTATTTATTTTCTATGCAGGAAATGAATCTTGAAATAGCCAGCGAATTTATTGTTATGGCTGCTACGCTGCTCCATCTAAAGTCCAGGCTTCTTCTTCCTGAAAAGAATAAACCTGAAGAAGAAAACACTTCTGACCCTAAGGAAGAGCTAATACAAAAGCTTATAGAGTATAAAAAGTACAAAGAGTTTGCAAATGTGTTAAGAAGTAGAGAGATTGAATGGAGCAAAGTTTTTTATAAATTACCTGAGTTAATTGAGCGTGAGATTGCTTCTCAGGAACTTGACCTTTGTTCCTATAATTTAAAAATGATATATGAAAACCTGATAAAAAGAAAAGAAGAAAGGACAAACCAGAGAGCAGGAGAATTATCAGAGATTATTAAAAGGGAGAAATTCTCAATAAAGAGTAAAATAAAAGAAATATTGAGATTTTTGAAAATAAAGCCAAATATTAAATTTTCACAGCTCTTTAATTTTAAAAAAAATACCAAATCAGAGGTTATATTAGGATTCTTGGCTATACTGGAGCTGGCTAAGATTAAAAAAGTCACCCTGAAACAGAAAACCCATTTTTCAGATATCACAATTCTAAAGGTAAAAGAATCTTTACCTGCCATGGACATGGTATATACCTATTCCAATGTGGAGGATTTATAGATGAGGACAGAAGAGTTAGAAGGCATTATTGAAGGGCTGCTTTTCGTGTCGGGTGATGAGCTTCCCTTAGGAAAAATATCAGAGATACTTGAAATAGACCAAAAAGTAGTTAAGGGAATCATTGATAATATGATTCAAAAGATAAATAATTCGGACAGAGGCATTATGATACGTAAAATAAATAATGCCTATCAGCTATGCACAAATTCCAAGTATTATGAATATTTCACCAAGCTCCAGGAACCCAGGCAAAAACAACAATTATCCCAGGCTGCTTTTGAAACATTATCAATAATCGCATATAATTCACCTATTACCAGAGCCAAGATTGAAGCTATCAGGGGAGTTAATTCAGATAGTGCAATTGCTACACTGATTGAGCGGAATCTGATAAGAGAAGCAGGAAGAATGGACGCTCCTGGTAAACCTATTCTGTATGAGGTGACGGAAGAATTCTTAAGATGCTTTGGTTACAGCAGCCTGAAAGATCTTCCCGCCCTTGATACTGATGGCGATAGCCAGGAAATATAGAACTTTCCCTTTCAAATAACTTGATATTGAGTATTTTTGTTAAATCAGGTAAAAATAATTAATGAGGTGAAATAATGCTTTATTTAGTTATTTTTACACTGATCTTAACCATTCTCATCCTATTTTTGCTTTTTTCAAAAGCAGAAATTGGTATTGAATATATCCGAACAGGTAATGACGACCTAATGTCCATATTAATTATTGCCTTATCAGGAATATTCAGATTAAAATTAGACATTCCCTTATCAAAATACGGTGAAGCAAAGTCTAAGATTCGGGTGCCTAAAAAGACAGAATTAGGCAGACATCATCTGTTGGAGAAAGAGAAAGGAAAAGATTTTAGCATAAAGGATCTCTTGGATATATTTCTGAAATTATACAGGTTAATAAAAAGTGAAAATGCATTTATTCATGAGTTAATAGAATATATGACAGGAAGAGTACGTTTTGTAGGATATGAGCTGGAGATAGAAATTGGAGCCGGGGAAGCCTATTATACTGCTTTGACAACAGGGTTGATCTGGGCTGCATATGGTTTATTTGAAAGTTACCTGTATTACATAAATAATGGAAATTATAATAAGTTTTTTAATGATGTTAATGTTTATGCAAATTTTGATAGAAAGAGTTTGCTCATTAATTTATATTGTATATTTAATGCTAAAGTTGCCAATATTATAAATATAAGTTTCAAAATACTAAAATTTTATATTAAATCCAAACAAAGAATAAAAAAAGTATTGGGAGTGGATACTTATGTCTGAACATCCTATAGAAGGATTAATGAAAACTGCTATGGAAAGTATTAGAGAAATGGTAGATGTAAACACAATAGTTGGAGATGCGGTTCAGGCTCCTGACGGAACGGTGATTATACCTATATCAAGAGTATCTTTTGGCTTTGCGTCAGGAGGGGGTGAATACAATCAGTACCGCAATAATAAAGACAGGGATGGATCCAAATCTGAGGAAGAGGATGAATATAGTCAGGAGAAATTTCCATTTGCTGGAGGTAGCGGTGCAGGAGTAAGTATAAATCCAGTGGCATTTATGGTAGTAGGAAATGGACAAATGAAACTGCTTCCTGTGAACATTAATTCTTCAGTGGATAAGATACTTGATATTATTCCTGAATTATTAAACAAGGCTAATGAAGCAATGAAAAAAAGGATACAAGCCAAAAAGAACGTAAATTCAGTAACTACAGCAACAGAAGAAGCTGCTCCTGAAAACGTAAAACAATAATTGTCTTAAGATCTGAATTATAGTATTATTTTAGAAGAATTTAATTAAAGTTGCATTTAGCATTATTTGTTTAAAATTATTCAGGAAAAAATCAATAATGCAGGAGAGAAAATGGGGGAAATAAGACTACAGAAATATCTGGCAATGGCCGGAGTAGCATCAAGAAGACATGCGGAAAAAATGATACTAAATGGTGAAGTTGAAGTAAATGGGGCTGTGGTGAAAGAACTTGGTACCAAGGTAAATTTATGGGATGAAGTAAGAGTTAAAGGCAAAATTGTATCCTTTAAAACCAACTATATATATATTATGTTAAATAAACCTACAGGATATATTACTTCTGTGAAAGACCAGTTTGGCAGAAAAACTGTATTGGATCTTTTAAAAGGTGTAAAAGAAAGGGTATATCCTGTAGGAAGACTGGATTATGATACTTCCGGACTTTTATTACTCACCAATGATGGTGATTTGACATATAAACTCACTCACCCAAAACATGAAATTAAGAAGGTATATATTGCTGAAGTAAAGGGTAAGATAGAATGTCATGATATAGATAGTTTTCAGAGGGGCATTGTCATTGATGGGATTCTGACTTCTCCGGCATCAATGGATATAATAGAAATAAAGAAAAATTCTTCTGTTGTAAAAATTGCCATAAGTGAAGGAAGAAACAGGCAGATAAGAAAAATGTGCAATGAAATAGGGCACCCTGTAATAGCCCTCAAAAGAATAGCCATGGGTCCTTTGCAAATAGGAAATATCCCTGAAGGTTCGTGGAGATATTTGACTTCAAAAGAAATAGATTCATTAAAAAAAATTAAAATCTAATATTCGGCATATCTCTAAAAATATCTGGAAAAATATCTGGCCCATTAGATAACATATAACTAACTAATAAGGTGTATAGTACAATAATTATTATAATATAGCAGATTTTTGCAATAATTGCCGCACCTGAAAACTTAAAAAACCTGTTCATGTTGTATAAAGCCATGGCAATATGATTGGTATTCCTGACAGAAATGTATCTGTTTAGTTCATCGGCAGCATTAAGCAGTTTAATACCTGCTATAATCTGTGGTATACCGATTACTGCAGTTATTATACCAAAGCATGTAATTGCTCCGGTGATAATATCTATTATTGCCTTAAAGGTAGCCCATTTTACCAAAGATTTAATATCTGCCATATTCAATGGTATAGTGAATACATTATGAGGTTCATCATTAAACATACCGTAATTAAAATTCATATCTTCCATAATATTACCCCCTTAATATTACACATAAAAATTATATCATAAAAATTTATACTAATATATTGATATTTTTTTGACAAACTTAAAATAAAAGTTTAAAATATAATTGTATGTATTTTAATACATTATTGTTTTTGCGAAAATATAGTGGGTAATAAGTATTTGAGGAGTATTTAAGGAGTATTTATGGTAATTAAAAATTCGCTTAAACAATCTCATGATATTATAAAAAATGTAGTTGGAAAGGGCGACCTGGTTATTGATGCGACTGCAGGAAACGGAAATGATACTCTTATGCTTGCACAGCTTGTAGGTGATGAGGGAAAAGTTTATTCCTTTGATATACAGGACCAAGCCATTTCCAATACTATAAAAAAACTGCAGGAAAATGGACTGCTCAACAGAGTCAGCGTGGTTAAAGATGGACATCAGAATATGGACAAATATGTTAAAGACAGTGTAAAAGCAGTCATGTTTAACTTAGGTTATCTTCCTGGAGGAGATCATAATATTGCCACGAAAGGAGAAACAACAATTATAGCTTTGAAAAAAGCCATGGAACTTCTGATGATTGGAGGAATAATCACCATTGTTATTTATTATGGGGGTGACAGTGGTTTTGAAGAGAAGGATATATTGCTGGATTTCTTGCCAACCATTAACAGCAAGCAATATACAGTAATGAAGACTGAGTTTATTAACCAACCAAATTGTCCCCCAATACTTGTTTGTATAGAAAAAATTAATGTTGCAAATTAAAAATTTTTAAATTAAAATATAATGGGATATTTTGTTGATTTAGTGGCAATGTTTTAATAAATATTAATATTTTATGAGTTACAACAGAGATAAATTTGTTTTTTTTTTGCTAAATGAAGAGACTTATATTTGTAACAAAATATATGCAACAATACTAAAAATAATACGAGGTGGGTGACCTATGGCAACGAGTGACAAAATAAATCAACTCTACGCGAAGATTGAACAGATCGAACAGGGCGGCGGTTCTGATAAGATTGCCAAACAGCATGAGGGAGGCAAGTTAACTGCCAGAGAAAGAATTAAACTGCTTTTTGATCCGGATAGCTTCGTTGAAGTAGATGCATTTGTAGAAACAAGAAGTACCGAATTTGATATGCAGAAGAAAAAAGTTCTTGGTGATGGTGTTGTTACAGGCTATGGTACTATTGATGGAAGGCCTGTTTTTGTTGCTAGTCAGGACTTTACAGTAATAGGCGGATCTCTTGGTGAGATGCATGCCAGAAAGATTATAAAAGTTATGGATATGGCAATGAAAACCGGTACTCCGTTTATTAGTATTAATGACTCAGGTGGAGCAAGAATAGAGGAAGGATTGGACTCATTGTCTGGCTACGGGGATATCTTTTACAGGAATACTCTTGCATCAGGAGTTATACCCCAGATTTCAGTTATAATGGGACCTTGTGCCGGAGGAGCAGTATATTCACCTGCAATTACAGATTTTATTTTTATGGTTGATAAAACAAGCCAGATGTTTATAACAGGACCTCAGGTAATAAAAGCAGTTACCGGTGAAGAAGTTACTCTCGAAGAACTAGGTGGAGCGTCAGTACATACTTCTGTCAGCGGTGTTGCTCATTTCAAATCATCCAATGAAGAAGAATGTATAGCCAGCATTAAAAAGCTCCTTAGCTACTTACCGGATAATAATTTATCAGATCCTCCTGTATATGTAAGCAATGATGATATTAACAGGATTTCTGAAGAGTTAAACGAGATAATTCCTTCTGATTCAAATAAACCATATGACATGCTCGATATTATCTCCAGAGTTGTTGATAATGGTGAAGTTTTTGAAATACAAAAGGATTTTGCAAAGAATATAATCATAGCTTTTGCCAGAATGAATGGCAAGACGGTTGGTATTGTAGCAAATCAGCCAAATGTACTGGCAGGTTCATTAGATGTAAATTCATCAGATAAAGCAGCCAGATTTGTCCGTTTTTGTGATTCTTTTAACATTCCGATTGTTACCTTTACAGACGTTCCGGCATTTCTTCCGGGAGTTGGACAGGAGCATGGAGGTATAATCAGGCACGGAGCCAAATTACTATATGCCTTTTCTGAAGCTACGGTTCCAAAGGTAAATGTTATAGTAAGAAAAGCTTATGGTGGGGCCTATATAGCAATGAACAGCAAAACTATAGGCGCCGATATGGTATTTGCATGGCCAACTGCAGAAATTGCGGTAATGGGACCAGAAGGAGCTTCTAACATTATATTCAAGAAGGAGATTGCTTCAGCTGATGATCCAGTTGAAATGAGAAATCAAAAGATTCAGGAATACAGGGATAAGTTCTCAAATCCCTATGTAGCTGCAGCACGTGGATATGTTGATGATGTTATTGAACCAGCAACTACAAGATTAAGAGTAATAAGCGCTCTGGAAATGCTTTCCGGAAAACGTGAAAACAGGCCTGCAAAAAAACACGGAAATATTCCGCTTTAAGATTAGGTTTATAAAGTGATTATAATTTTAGGAGGTTTATTATGAAAAAGTTTTTGATAAAAGTTAATGGCACTCAATATGAAGTAGAAGTTGAGGAGATTAGAGAACAAGGTAGTAATATAGATATTGTAAGTCAAGCAAGAGCATCCATGCCTTCACCTGCACCAGCACCAAAAGCCGTACCAGAACCGGCTGCTGCACCAAAGCCTGCACCAGCGGCTCCAAAAGCAGAATCAGCAAGCAAATCTGTACCAACTGGGGCTAAGACAATTACAGCACCAATGCCTGGAACAATATTGGATATCAACGTAAATGTTGGTGATAAAGTAAAGAAAGGTCAGGTTCTGCTTATTCTTGAAGCTATGAAGATGGAAAATGAAATAGTTGCACCTTTTGAAGGTACAGTGGCTTCAATTAATACATCAAAGGGAGCTACTGTTAATGCAGGAGATGTTCTGGTATCTATTTCCTAAATTAAGATAAAGAAGGAGGCGAAAGCCATGGCAAAGGTTAGAATTACAGAAACAGTCCTTAGGGATGCTCATCAATCTTTGATAGCTACTAGAATGAGAACCGAAGAAATGCTTCCCATCCTGGAAAAATTGGACAAGGTCGGATATTTTTCCTTAGAAGCCTGGGGTGGGGCAACTTTTGACGCTTGCCTTAGGTTCTTGAATGAGGATCCTTGGGACAGATTAAGGAAAATAAGAAGTGCAGTAAAAAATACTAAACTTCAGATGTTATTAAGAGGTCAGAACCTTCTTGGATATAAGCACTATGCTGATGACGTGGTAGAATATTTCGTGCAGAAAGCAGTTGCAAACGGTATTGATATTATCAGAATTTTTGATGCGCTGAATGACTTAAGAAATTTGGAAACTGCAATAAGAGCATGTAAAAAAGAGGGAGGACATGCTCAAGGCTGTTTTAGCTACACCATAAGTCCCGTTCATGATCTTGAACTTTTTGTAAAAGATTCCAAGCAGTTAGTTGAAATGGGTGTTGACTCTATTTGTATTAAGGATATGTCAGGAATCCTTACACCTTATGTAGCATACGACCTTGTAAAAGCATTAAAAGAAAATGTAAAAGTACCCATTCAGCTTCATACCCATTATACAAGTGGAGTTGCTTCTATGACATATCTAAAGGCAATTGAAGCTGGTTGTGATATTGTTGATTGCGCTATATCACCTATGGCAATGGGAACTTCACAGCCTCCCACAGAGCCTCTTGTTGCCACATTGAAAGATACACCCTATGATACAGGGCTGGATCTTGATTTGTTAAGTGAGATTGCAGACTATTTCAGACCGTTAAGGGAGAAATATCTGGCTAGCGGGCTTCTTAATACAAAGGTAATCGGAGTTGACATTAATACACTCAGATACCAGGTTCCCGGAGGTATGTTGTCTAACTTGGTATCACAATTAAAGCAGGCTAATAAAGAAGATAAATTCAATGAAGTATTGCAGGAAGTACCAAGAGTAAGGAAAGATTTTGGTTATCCTCCGCTTGTTACACCTACCAGCCAGATTGTTGGAACTCAGGCTGTTATGAATGTAATAACCGGTGAAAGATACAAGATGGTACCAAAAGAGTCCAAAGCTCTTGTAAAAGGGGAATATGGCAAGACTCCTGCTCCTATTCCCGAAGAAATAGTAAATAAAATACTCAAGGGAGAAGAGCGTATTACTTGCAGACCTGCAGATTTAATAGAGCCTGAACTGGATAGCATAAAAGAGAAAATGAAAGGTTACATGGAGCAGGACGAAGACGTTTTAACATATGCTTTATTCCCTCAGGTTGCTGAGAAATTTTTCAAGGATCGTCAGGCCCAAAAATATAAAATAGATAGTGGCTTAGTTGATTATGAAAATAGAGTGCATCCCGTCTAAATAAATTTAAAAGATTATAGGAAAAAAGGGGTTAGTTCTTTGAACTAGCCCCTTTTTATTTGATTTTTGAGATAAATATATGCAATAATACATATATAAAGTTTTTTTATAAAAAATATACTGAGAGGAGATAAGGGACTCTTATGGAGAATAAAACCCAGGATTTAGTAGCAAAAATAAAAAATGGGATGAGAGACTTCAGTAAAGGCCAGAGGATGATAGCAGATTATATATTAAATAACTATGACAAAGCTGCATATTTAACTGCCGCAAAACTAGGAGAGGCAGTAGGTGTCAGCGAGTCTACAGTTGTAAGATTTGCTGTTGAGCTTGGATTTGAAGGGTACCCGAAACTTCAGAAAGAAATGCAGGAAATGGTAAAAAGCAGACTAACTTCTCTTCAAAGGTTTGAAATGGCATCCAGCAGAATAAGTGAAGAAAATATCTTAAAGAGTGTATTGCAACTGGATATGGAAAAAATAAAGCTAACAATGGAAGAAATAAATAAGGAAAGTTTTGAAAGAGCAGTGGAGAAGCTATTGAAAGCAAAAAAGATTTATATTCTTGGAGTGAGGAGTTCAGCGGCATTGGCAAGTTTTCTGGGCTTTTATTTTAATCTGCTTTTTGATAATGTCAGATTGATACATACCACCAGTGTAAGTGAAATGTTTGAGCAAGTTATGAGGGCTTCTGAGGGGGATGTGGTGGTAGGTATAAGTTTTCCCAGGTATTCAAAAAGAACTGTAAAAGCAGTCCAGTATGTAAAAAGTCAGGGAGCCACAGTGGTTGCAATAACTGACAGCAAGGACTCTCCATTGGCCAATTATGCTGATGAACTACTAATTGCAAGGAGCGATATGGCTTCTTTCGTAGATTCCCTGGTTGCTCCGCTAAGCGTTATAAATGCCCTTATTGTAGCAATAGGAATTAAGAAAAAAGATGAAATCTATCAAGTATTTGATAAATTGGAAAGAATATGGGATGAATACCAAGTATATGAGAAATATGATGAAGATTATCAAACTCATAGAAAGGTTGAACCATTATGAGAAAAAGGGTTGTCGTGGTAGGCGGGGGTGCTGCCGGATTAATGGCGGCAGGAAGAGCAGCAGAAAGAAATAATGAAGTAATCTTATTGGAGAAAAATAACAGGCTGGGTAAGAAATTGCTCATATCTGGAAAGGGCAGGTGCAATATTACCAATGCCTGTGACATTGAAGAATTAATTGAAAATATACCTGGAAACGGAAACTTCCTGTATTCTACTTTTTACAAGTTCTCTAATTATGATTAGATTGATTTCTTTAACAGAAATGGATTAGCAACCAAAATAGAGCGGGGCGGCAGGGTTTTTCCTGAAAGCGATGACTCAAAAGATGTGTTAAATACATTAATAAAATATAACAAGGATAAGGGAGTAAAAATTCATAAAAATGCCCAGGTTAAGAATATTAATGTATCAGGAAACAAAGTTACCGAAGTGGTACTTTCAAATGGGAAAATATTTCAATGCGATTCAGTAATCCTTGCCACAGGAGGAGTATCCTATCCTGGTACTGGATCAACAGGGGAAGGCCATATAATTGCAAAAAATTTAGGACATACAGTTACTGATTTAAAACCTTCTCTTGTTCCTTTAATCACAAAAGAAAAATGGGTAAAGAGTGCACAGGGGCTTTCATTAAAAAATGTGTCTATTACACTTTTTAATAAACAAGACAGTAAGATATATAGTGATTTTGGAGAAATGCTCTTTACTCATTTTGGTGTATCAGGTCCTTTAATACTTAGCTGCAGCCGTCATATTCTAGAATATAATTACAAAGGTATTAAATTGGTTATTGATTTAAAACCTGCTTTGAGTATAGAAAAGTTGGACGAAAGAATTCAAAGGGATTTTGAAAAATATTCAAGGAAGCAGTTTAAGAATTCACTTGGAGACCTTTTACCAAATAAGTTAATACCGGTTATAATTGAACTCTCAGGTATTGATCCTGAAAAACACGTTAATCAAATAAAAAAAGAAGAAAGAATGAAACTGGTTTATCTTCTAAAAAATCTTGAACTGGAAATCATAGGTTCAAGGCCAATAGCCGAAGCAATTGTAACAGCAGGGGGAATATCCATAAATGAAATAAATCCAAGAACAATGGAATCAAAAATAATAAAGGGTTTATTTTTTGCCGGTGAAATAATAGATGTTGATGCATATACTGGTGGTTTTAATCTGACAATAGCATTTTCAACCGGGTATCTTGCAGGTGATAGTTGCTGAGATTAATGAGTATTTTATTGGCAGATTGAGCATATTATTTTATATATGCTTCCAAAATTGTTAATAATAACGAGAAAACACAGATTTCTCCCGTATAATTATAGCAATATGTTATAGCAATATGATTTATTTGGAGTTGGTTTAATGAAAGTGCTTATTTGCAGATTTAATACTCAGAAGAAAAGATCTGAAATTAATATTGAAAAAATACTGTTTTTAATTTTTTCAGTATCTTTTGCACTTATGGTAGTAGTCCAGGCTGCTTTATTAAACCAGGATGTCAGAATTTTTTTAGATGTTGATGCAGGTTTGGAAGGTACGCCCCTGGAGGCGGAGGAATACTTATATAAGGATGGTATAGTTGTTTTAAAGCTATTAAGCCAGGATACATGTCCTGACCTGAAAATACTGGTAAACGGCACAGAAATCGCAAGATTTACTGAAAATGAATTAATAATTACTGTTAAAGACGGAGACGTTATTGAAGCTGACGGAAGCCAGGTACCATATTCACTGGAAGTTGGAATCAAATCAACCAGTTCAAACATTTTACTAGATTCTATATACAGACAGTTCAAGATAGACTCTTCCATTAAAAAGCTGGCAAGGATTAGAATTAAGTAAAATAATTAGAAATTAATATTGTCTTAAACAAAATCTTTTTATATAATGAAAAAGTAACTCCGCGAGTACTCTCTTTAAAAGAATACTAATATTAAAGAGGTTATTTATATGAATAGCGAAAAAACTTTTGGCAGCCGGGACATTGCTATTTCTGCAATAAAATTGGCATTAACATCGGACAGGACAGAAGAAAAGCGATTTCAGGCTGATTTTGCACGAATAGGCATTCGCACGGCTGCAGTAGACTTCGGCGGGGAATTTATAACATCAGTAATGAAAATAATAGAAAGAGCTGTGGTGTCCTCAAAAAGAGAAGGTGTCATATCAGATACCCATAGAGAAGAGGGAGCGGTTGCAGGTGCAACTCATGAAGCTCTTTTGCAGATTATGCCAAAAGCTATAGGACTGAATGTTGGAGGTAAAATAGGCATAGCAAGGTATAATGACCATGTAAGCGTTGCCATCTTTTCAGGTATAGGCCTTCTGCACTTAAATGATGTTTCTATAGGATTAGGGCATAGGGTTATTTAAATCAATTATTAAATAGATTTAATTTTCATTCAGGGTATATGATTTAATGCCTTTTTACTTGTTTGCCAATAAACGGCATTCAGGCAGTTAAATTATATTTTTATTTTATAATAGTTTTAGGTAAATAATAATTTTGGGTAAAGTTGAGGTATAATATCTTGGTGAGAGCAATTAGAGGTGCAATTACCGTTGATGTAAATAAAAAAGATTTAATTATAGAAGGCACAAAGGAACTTTTGCAAAAAATAGTTGAAGCAAATAATATTTGCGAGGATGATATAATAAGTATAATTTTTTCAGTAACAAATGATCTTGATGCCGCTTTTCCTGCTGCTGCCGCCAGGGAAATGGGATGGACAAGTATTGCACTTATGTGTACCAATGAAATCAATGTTCCAGGAAGCCTTGAAAAATGTATAAGAGTATTGATGCATATTAACACTGATAAGAGTAACAAAGATATTAAGCATATATACCTTAAAAAAGCCAGGACTCTAAGACCTGATCTGCAAAATGAATAGATTTTATAGCATGAGTCAAGTAATTTTATATAGATAATGGAGGAGTGTCTGTTGTCTACTATTAATATTGCAATAGACGGCCCTGCAGGTGCCGGTAAAAGTACTGTAGCAAAAGCAGTTGCAAAAGAAATGGGTATAGTGTATCTTGATACAGGAGCAATGTACAGAGCTGTAGCACTTAAAGCCATACAGGAAGGTATAGATACTCTTGATGAAGAAAAGCTGTCAAAAATGGTTTCAAATATTGATATTAAAATATCATATTCAAACAATGAGCAGAAGATTTTTCTCGATGGTAAAGATGTGAGTGAAGATATAAGAACCCCCCAGGCATCAATTGGAGCTTCGAATGTGGCAACAATACCCGCGGTAAGACTAAAAATGGTAGAACTTCAAAGAAATTTTGCCTTAAATAACAGCATGGTTATGGATGGCAGAGATATTGGCACCTATGTATTGCCTAATGCTGATTATAAATTTTTCCTTACAGCATCTGTAGAAGAAAGAGCCAGAAGAAGGTACAAGGAACAAATTGATAAAGGCATAAAGAATGTAAGCTTCCAGGAGATACTTGAAGATATTAATTATAGAGATAAAAATGACAGCAGCAGAAAGTTTGCACCATTAAAAAAGGCACCGGATGCAATAGAAATAGATACTACAAACATGAGCATTTCTGATGTTGTAAATAAAATTTTATCTATTGTGAGGAAGTGAATTCCTTTGAGGACACTGGGACGGATCCTTTCAGTAATTATACTTAGTTTATTATATAGAATAGAAATAATCGGAAGAGAAAATATCCCTGAAAAAGGCCCGGCCATTCTTTGCGCAAATCATAAAAGTTTATTGGATATGTTCTTGCTGGGGTATAGGATTAAGAGATGGATACATTGGATGGCAAAAGAGGAGTTATTCAGAATTCCTATTCTGAAGAGTATTTTAGTTAATTATGGAGCCTTCCCTGTTAAGAGAGGGAAAGGCGATATTGGCTCAATAAAAGCATCATTAAAAATACTGGAAGATCAACATATTTTAGGCATATTTCCCGAAGGCACAAGAGTAAGTAAAAAGAAAAAAGGTGAGTATAAAGTTAAATCCGGGGTGGCTTTAATAGCCGTGAATGCCCAGGTTCCAATTATTCCTGCCGCCATAGTGGGAAACTATAAACTTTTTAGTCCTATGAAGGTTATTTACGGTAAACCATTTTATTTGGATGTTGATAAAAATAAAAAGTACAGTAAGGAAGAATTGCAATCTATAAGCCAAGACATTATGAATAAGGTTTATTTATTGATGGAGGGGCACTGATTGGAGGTATATTGATTGGAAATCTTGCTAGCAAAAAATGCCGGTTTTTGTTTTGGGGTAAATAACGCTATAAAATTAGCATATGAAATAGCTGATAACGTCAATTCCTCAGAAAATATATATTCTCTTGGATCTTTGATTCATAATGAACAGGTTGTGGCAGATCTCTCATCAAAAGGAGTTAAAAAGGTCAACCATATTGATGAAATTGAAGAAAATGGGTATGTTATTATAAGAGCTCATGGAGTTGCCCCGGAGGTTTATAGAAGACTTGAAGAAAAGAATTTAAAGATAATAGATGCCACCTGCCCTTATGTAAAAAGAATTCAAAATCTGGCAGCGAAAAAACACGAGGAAGGATTTAGTATCATATTGTTAGGTGACCCGAAACATCCTGAAGTAGTAGGCATTGATGGATGGTGTGAAAATAAGGCATTTATTATCAACGATATTGGAGATGTAGATAATCTGCCTGATGATCTGGAAAAAATTTGTCTGCTATCCCAGTCAACAATGTCAAAAGATAGATGGAATAGTATTAAAGAAGCTATAAATAATAAGTTTAGAAATGTAGTTATTTATGATACAATATGTAATGCAACAAGCAATAACCAAAGGGAAGCAGAGGAGATTGCAAAAAAGGTTGATTTAATGTTTGTTATAGGCAGTAAAAAAAGTTCAAATACCCAAAAACTATTTGAAATTTGCAAAAAGTACTGCCTTGAGTGTTATAATATTGAAACATCCGGTGACTTCCCGCCGGTTGATATAAGTAAATACAATAAAATTGGAATTACTGCCGGATCCTCAACACCGGACTGGATAATCAAGGAGGTTATACACAAAATGGAAGAAATGAATAACAAACCAATGGAGGAAATGAATGATCAATCTAGTGAATTAAGTTTTAAGGAGGCTTTTGAGAAGTCACTGGTTACACTCCATTCAGGTGAAGTAATTAAAGGAAAAATTATTGGTTTTAATGATAATGAAGTTTTTGTAGACATGGGTTATAAGTCTGATGGAATAATACCTATGGAAGAATTTACAGATGAACCTGATTTCAGCAAGGATTCCCTAAAAGTCGGGCAGGAGATTGAAGCTTTTATAGTTAGGGTAAATGACGGAGAAGGAAATGTTTTGCTTTCAAAAAAGAAAGCAGATGCTTTAAAGAGTTGGGATATCATTGAAGAAGCCTATGAGAACAAAACGCCTATAAAAGTAAAAGTTATTGAGGTTACCAATGGAGGATTAATTGCCAACGCCAAAGGTTTAAGAGTTTTTATTCCTGCTTCTCAGGTAGGAGAAAAATTTGTTAAAGATTTAAGCTCATACCTTATGCAAACCATTGAAATAAGAATAATTGAATTTAATAAGCAAAAGAAAAAAATTGTAGGTTCTGAAAGAGTAATACTTACAGAAAAAAGAAACAAACTTGAAGCTGATTTCTGGAATAACATAGAAGCAGGAAAGACTTATAATGGAGTTGTAAAGAGTATTACAGATTTTGGTGTATTTGTAGATTTAGGCGGCATAGATGGGCTTGTACACATATCAGAATTATCCTGGAACAGAATCAAACATCCCTCCGAAGTTTTGAAAGTGGGAGACAATATTGAAGTTACCGTTCTCGAGTATGATAAAGAAAAAAAGAAAATTTCACTGACACACAAGAAGCCTGAGGACAACCCCTGGTATAAAGCCGAAGAGAAGTACCAGGTAGGTAATATTGTAAGCGGTACTGTTGTCCGTCTGGTACCCTTTGGTGCTTTTGTTGAGTTGGAAAAAGGTGTTGACGGGCTGGTTCATATTTCACAGATTTCAAATGTTAGATTGGCAAAGCCCGGTGATGTTTTAAAAGTTGGTCAAAAGGTCGAAGCAAAAATAATAGAATCTGATATTGAAAATAAAAAAATAAGCTTAAGTATTAAAGAAGTAAATCCTATTGACCCTGAGCCAAAGGAAGCACAGCCGTCAGCAGAGGAAAAAGTTGAAAATAAAGCAGATAATAAAGCAGATGATAAAAGGGAGAATAAATCTGAAAGTAATTCTGAAGAAGAACTTCCAACTGAACATAAGGAAGAATTAGATTTAAAAATAGGTGATTTATTAAAAGATTATAATAATTCAAATTAGAAATGGCTGTATTTTGTTGAGGTATGGATTACAAAGAGTTTAAGGCTGAGATACTGAAATTATTTGACATTAATCTGGACTTCTATAAAGAAAAACAGATGAAGAGAAGAATTGATTCTCTTATTAGCAAAAATAAGTATAATAACTACAGAGATTATGTGCAGGCTTTAAAAGGCAGCACTAATCTCTTTAGTGAATTTCTTGATTATATAACTATTAACGTATCTGAATTTTATAGAAATCCGGAGCAATGGGATATATTAGGAAAAGAAGTAATACCATTGCTTTTTAAAGAATCAAAAGAAGATTTAAAAATCTGGAGTGCTGCATGTTCGACAGGGGAAGAACCTTATACTCTTGTAATGGTTTTAAACAGGCATTTACCTTTTAATAAAATCAATATTCTTGCTACTGATATCGACAATAATGTTCTCAAAAAAGCAAAGGAAGGTATCTATAGTAGCAAGAGTATTGAAAAGCTGCCTCAAGACCATGTGAGTAAGTACTTCATTAAGGAACAGCATAATTACAGGATTAAAGATGAAGTTAAAAACTGTGTTAATTTTAAGCAGCATGATTTGCTTAAAGATGATTATCCGAAAGGTTTAGATTTGATTGTTTGCAGAAATGTGTTGATTTACTTTACAGAAGAAGCAAAAAACCAGATTTACGAAAAGTTTAATAAATCACTGAAAACAGGTGGTATTTTGTTTGTAGGAAGCACTGAACAGATTCTCTCAAGTGCAAAGTATGGATTCAGGTCTATAAGGACGTTTTTCTATAAGAAGGAAAGGGATATATAGAACTTTTTGGCCAAATATAATTATATTATTATAACAAAAAATTGGGTTGGTTTATTACCAACCCAATTTTTGTTTGATCTGTTTCCTAAACTGATTATTAATTAGCCATTTTCTGCAAGTCTCTTATAAGTTTCGTATCTTTCTTTTGCATTCTGTTCAGCTATTTCGAACAGCTTCTCAGCATTTTCAGGGAATGTCCTTGTTAGTGATGAATATCTTACTTCACCCATGATGAAATCTCTGAAGGAAGCTGTGGGTTCTTTAGAATCAAGAATAAACGGATTCTTGCCTTCTTTTTTGAGCAGAGGATTGTATCTGTACAGATGCCAGTAACCGGCTTCAACTGCTCTCTTTTCTTCTTGCTTGGTTGAACCCATTCCAAGTTTCAGACCATGGTTAATACAAGGAGCGTAGGCAATGATAAGTGATGGTCCCGGATATGCTTCTGCTTCTATAAGTGCTTTTATCAATTGATTCGGGTTTGCACCCATGGCAACCTGAGCAACATAAACATAACCGTAGGACATTGCTATAAGTCCAAGGTCCTTCTTCTTGGTAACCTTACCTGATGCAGCAAATTGAGCTACTGCTCCTGTTGGAGTAGCCTTGGAGGACTGACCGCCGGTATTGGAATATACTTCAGTATCAAATACCAGAATATTTACATCTTCACCTGATGCTAATACATGGTCAAGACCGCCGAAGCCTATATCATATGCCCAACCGTCTCCACCAAATATCCATTGGGATTTTTTAATAAGGTAGCGTTTTCTGTCAAGGATTTCTTTGAACAGTTGCTTAGCTTTTTCATTATTTCCGGAATAAGACTCAAGTTTTTCAACTAATATTACAGAAGCTTTCTTTGATCCTTTAGCATCGTCTTTATTATCCATCCAGTCTTTTAAAGCTGCTTTAATATCTTCATCAATATCAAGAGTTAATGCTTCCTGGCAGCAAGCATAGATTTTATTTCTAATCTGGCTTACACCAAGGTACATTCCATATCCGTATTCTGCATTATCCTCAAAGAGAGAGTTTGCCCAGGATGGTCCACAGCCTTTTTTGTTTGTTGTGTAAGGCATTGATGGTGCACTTCCGCCCCAGATTGAAGAACAACCCGTAGCATTTGCTATCATCATTCTGTCACCAAACAGCTGAGTAACCAGCTTAGCATAAGGAGTTTCACCACAACCTGCGCAGGCGCCGGAGAACTCAAGATAAGGAACTTCAAACTGACTTCCTTTTATTGTATCCTTACTCATAGGATTCTCTTTCTCTGAGAGGCTCATGCTGTATTCCCAGTTTTCTACCTGAGACATTTGTGTTTCAATTGGTTTCATAATTAATGCCTTTTGTTTGGAAGGACAAACATCAGCACAGCTTCCGCAACCAGTACAATCCAGAACTGATACCTGTATACGGTATTTATAGTTTTCAAGGCCTTTTCCAATTGCTTTCTTGGTTTCATATCCTTGAGGTGCATTATTGGCTTCTTCTTCAGTTAACAGGAACGGCCTGATTACAGCATGTGGACATACAAATGAACACTGATTGCACTGGATACAATTATTAATCTGCCATTCAGGAACATCAATGGCAATTCCGCGTTTTTCATATTTTGAAGTACCGCTTGGGAAAGTACCGTCTTCAATTCCTGTAAATGCGCTTACAGGCAGATTGTCTCCTTCCTGTCTGTTCATGGGTTCAAGAATGTTCTTGATAAAATCAGGTACGTTCCTTTCCTGTTCAGGTTCATCTTGTGCATTAAGCCATGATTCTGGTATATCAATTTTCTTAAGGGCGTCAATACCTTTATCAACTGCCATATAGTTCATGTTAACAACTTTTTCGCCCTTTTTCCCGTATGTGTCACTAATAGCTTTTTTCATATAATTAACAGCATCATCAAGAGGAATGATGTTAGCAAGCTTAAAGAAAGCAGCCTGCATGATCATGTTGATTCTTCCACCGAGGCCTATTTCTTTTGCAATATTTACAGCATCAATTGTATAGAAGTTAACTTTACGTTTTGCCAGAATCCTCTTCATTTTGGCAGGAAGATGTTCTTCAAGTTCCTTTTCATCCCATGAGCAGTTCAGCAGGAACACACCGTTTTCTTTAACATCTGAAACCATGTCATATTTATTGACATAGGAAGGATTATGACATGCAACAAAGTCTGCCATCTTAATGTAGTATGTTGATTTTATAGGCTTCTTTCCAAATCTTAAGTGGGAGATGGTAACTCCACCGGATTTCTTAGAGTCATATGCAAAATATCCTTGAGCATACATATCTGTATGATCGCCAATAATCTTTATAGCATTTTTATTGGCACCAACAGTACCGTCTGATCCAAAGCCCCAGAATTTGCAGCTTATTGTTCCTTCTGGAGTTGTATTTACATATTCACCAACTTCAAGAGAAGTGAATGTAACATCATCAACAATACCAATTGTAAAATGGTTCTTCGGATTATCTGATAAAAGATTATTGTAGACTGCGATAATCTGAGCAGGAGTTGTATCTTTTGAACCAAGTCCATAACGTCCTGCAACTATTACCGGTCTGTCGTCTCTATCAAAGAATGCAGTACAAACATCAGCATATAAGGGTTCACCAACAGAACCAGGTTCTTTTGTTCTGTCAAGTACTGCAATCTTCTTAACTGTAGAAGGAATTACAGCCAATAGATGTTTTACTGAGAAAGGTCTGTAAAGACGCACTTTTACAAGTCCGACTTTTTCACCTTTACTCATAAGGTAATCAATAGTTTCTTCTATTGTGTCACATACAGAGCCCATGGCTATAATTATTCTGTCAGCATCCGGGGCACCATAGTAGTTGAACAGGCCGTAATTTCTTCCGGTTAACTTATTAATTTCGTTCATGTAATATTCAACAACTTCCGGCAAATTGTTATAGAACTTGTTGGATGCTTCTTTGGCCTGGAAGAAGATATCAGGATTCTGTGCAGTACCTCTTATCTTTGGAGCTTCCGGATTTAGCGCATTATTCCTGAAAGCATTCAGAGCTTCGTAATCAACAAGCTTTGCGAAATCATCATAATCAATAACTTCAATTTTCTGAATTTCATGGGAAGTTCTGAATCCGTCAAAGAAGTGTAAGAAAGGAACTCTTCCTTTAATTGCACTCAAATGTGCAACGCCGCCTAAATCCATAACTTCTTGCGGATTAGATGAAGCCAACAGGGCAAAGCCTGTCTGACGGCATGCCATAACGTCTGAGTGATCTCCAAAAATTGAAAGCGCATGTCCTGCTATTGCACGTGCAGATACATGGAATACACCCGGAAGTAATTCACCGGCTATTTTGTACATATTCGGGATCATCAATAAAAGTCCCTGAGATGCTGTGAAAGTGGTTGTAAGAGCTCCTGCTGCCAATGAACCATGAACTGCTCCTGCAGCACCGGCTTCAGACTGCATTTCTACTACTCTTACTTCTTGTCCGAAAATATTTTTTCTACCATGAGCAGACCATTGGTCAATATTTTCTGCCATGTTAGATGACGGAGTAATCGGATAAATAGCTGCTACTTCTGTAAAAGCATATGCGACATGAGAAGCGGCAGTGTTTCCATCCATTGTTTTCATTACTTTACTCATACTTTTTGCCCCCCTAATTGTTTATTCCGTCTAAAGCACCTTAATAAGCGCTATGTTCTAGATAAAAATGCATTTGCATATTGTATACACAGATATTATATCATATATTGGCGTAAAATGAACTATTTTTTTTCTACGGTTTAACAATTATGGATATGGTTAAAATTTATATATAACAACAGCAAAAATTAAAACATGGAAACATAGTTATTCATTTACGTTGTTAAAATTAAAGTTTATAATAGGAGTGATGACAGAAAAAAAGCTTTCAAAGATAAACCTTGAAAGCTTTTGGTGCGAGAAACAGGACTTGAACCTGCATGTCCTTGCGAACACTAGAACCTGAATCTAGCGCGTCTGCCAATTCCGCCATTCTCGCAAAACCAAGTGCATAACATATTGTACTAGAAAGTAAGAAAAATTTCAAGTATTATTTTTTTTGTACAATTAAAATTAAGGCAGTATTATTTATTTAATATTATATTAAATTATATAAAAGATTATTGTAAGGGAGGAACCTTATTGAACAACAAACTAGCTGAATTTAAAAACCAAATTAAAGATAAAAAAGTTGCTATACTGGGAATCGGAATAAGTAACACACCTTTGGCAAAATATCTGAATAGTATCGGAGTAAAAGATATAACCGTATTTGACAGAGCTGACAGAAACAAACTGGAACCTACTCTTAAGAATCTGGAAGGTTTAAATATCAGATATAGTCTGGGAGAGAACTACCTGGATCAGTTAAAGGGCTTTGATATTATTTTCAAAACGCCGGTGGTAAGGTTTGACATACCAGAGCTTGTCCGTGAGAGAGAGCGGGGTGCAGTAATAACATCAGAGATGGAAGTGTTTCTTGAACTCTGCCCGGCCCAGGTATTTGGTGTTACAGGTAGCGATGGAAAGACCACGACGACTACCCTTA
Source organism: Clostridiaceae bacterium (assembly GCA_012840395.1). Taxonomy (NCBI): domain Bacteria; kingdom Bacillati; phylum Bacillota; class Clostridia; order Eubacteriales; family Clostridiaceae; species Clostridiaceae bacterium. Next base: position 85,509 of record DULL01000110.1, read on the forward strand.
TATATAATATTTTAAAGCAAAAGGGATATAATTGCTGGCTGGGTGGAAATATAGGAACTCCGCTGCTTGATAAAATTGACGAAATAAGGGAAACTGACAAGGTAGTCCTTGAACTTAGCAGTTTTCAGCTTCATACCATGAAATCAAGTCCGGATGTATCGGTGGTTACTAATGTATCTCCCAATCATCTTGATGTACATAAGTCAATGGAAGAATATACAGATGCCAAGAAAAATATTTTCAGGTACCAGACTTCAGCAGACAGATTAGTGGTTAATTATGACAATGAGATTACCAGGAAGTTCGCAGACGATGCAAAAGGTAAAACTGTGTTTTTCAGTAGCAGTAATACACTGAAAGAGGGAGCGTTCCTAAAAGACGGATATATTGTTTATAGAGATTCAGACAGTGAAAAATATATTGTTGATATAGAGAGCATACTGCTTCCTGGTATGCACAATGTTGAGAATTACCTGGCTGCCACTGCTGCTGTAATAGACTATGTGGAGCCTGGTGATATTGAAAAGGTAGCCAAAACATTCAAGGGCGTTGAGCATAGAATGGAACTTGTAAGGGAAGTGGGAGGTGTAAAGTTCTATAATGACTCTATAGGATCCAGCCCATCAAGAACAATTGCCGGATTAAAGGCTTTCAAACAAAAAGTTATATTAATTGCAGGAGGATATGACAAAAACATTTCTTACGAAGACATGGGCACAATTATTGTGGATAAAGTGAAGAAGCTTATTCTTCTGGGACCCACCGCACCTAAAATTGCAGCTGCTCTGGAAAATGAAATTAAAAGAACCGGTAAAGGTTCAGATATTCCCGTGATTTTTTGCAAGACTTATGAAGAAGCTGTAGAAAATTCTTACAGGGATACGGTTAAGGGAGATATTGTTGTGCTTTCTCCGGCAAGTGCAAGTTTTGATATGTTTAAGAATTTTGAAGAAAGAGGAAATAAGTTCAAGGAACTGGTAAATATGTTGTAATTGGATAAAGATTTGAATTGTTTTTTTAAATATTTGTAAATGCTATATTATCAGTTTAAAGAATGGAGGGATTCTGTGGAACAGGTGGATTTGTTGAAAGAATTGACACAACGTAATGCTGTTACAGGCTATGAAGAAGAAATGACACTGTTTATTAAAGATATTTTTCAGAAATACTGCCACATTGTTGAAGTTGATAAGTTTTATAACGTAACAGGTCTAATAAAAGGTAAAGGTAACAACAATAAAAAGATAATGGTTACAGCTCATATAGATGAAGTTGCTTTGATCGTAACAAGCATAGATGACAAAGGGTTTATTAAAATTTCAGGATTAAACGGGGTTGATCCCAAAATTCTTCTTGGGCAGGAAGTAATTATACATGGTAAAAAAGAAGTATACGGTGTTATAGGAGCAAAACCGCCTCATCTGTTAAATTCTGAGGAAAGAAAAAAAGCCGTTAAAATGAAAGATTTATGCATTGATACTGGATTAAAGGCTGATAAAGTAAAGGAATATGTATCTGTAGGAGATATGGTAACTTTTTATACTAGTCCTCTTTTGCTAGAAAAAAATAAAATCAGCTCAAAGACTCTGGATAACCGTTGCGGGGTTGCCGCACTTCTGGAAGCAATGAAAGAGATAGTTTCTATGAAACATGATTCAGATATTTACTTTATTACTACCACTCAGGAGGAGTTCAGCATGGCAGGAGCAGTATCTGCAGCATATAATATTGAACCTCATTTGGCTATTGTAATAGATGCAACTCATGGGGAAACTCCCGACACTTCAAAGGATAATTCCTTCGCACTTGGGAAAGGTCCTGTAATTGCAGTGGGACCAAATATGCACAAAAAAGCTACAAAGAAGCTTATTGATACTGCCAAAGCTGAAAACATTCCTTATAACACAGAAGTATTATCCGGGGACTCAGGAACAGAAGCATGGGGTATACAGGTTTCCCGGAACGGAATACCTGTAGTTCTTGTTTCAATACCTGTAAGATATATGCATACAGCGGTAGAAACCGCCCATTTGGATGATATAAGGAATACCGGAAAGCTTGTGGCCAGATTTATTTTATCTGCGGAAAAAGAAATGGAGGCGGTTTTGTGTCTATAGAAGATGTTTTAGTACATATCAAAAATCTAACTGAGTTAGCAGGTGTGTCAGGCAGCGAAGACAATGTCAGAGCTTATATTAAAGAAAAAATAAGGCAGTATGTTGACAATATTACGGTTGATTCCATTGGTAACCTGATTGCATACAAGAAAGGCCGTTCTTCAAAATTAAAGGTGATGCTGGCAGCACATATGGATGAAGTTGGCTTTTTGGTATCAGGATATACCGATGCAGGATATATAAAGTTTAAAAAAGTCGGGGGGATTGATGACAGGATTCTCCCAGGCAAAAGAGTTCTTTTAGGTGATAAAAAAATTCCGGGAGTTATTGGCTCAAAAGCTATCCATATGCAAAATGATGATGAGTTTGAATCTAATGTTAAACTGGAAAAAATGTATATAGATATAGGCTGTGATAAGAAAGATGAAGCAGAAGCACTTGCTCCTCTAGGAGAATATATAGTGTTTAATACACAGTATTCAGAACTGGAAGGGGATAGTATTAAAGCCAAGGCTTTGGATGACAGGGCTGGTTGTGCAGTAATTATGGAATTGCTGAAAAATACTTATGATTTTGATTTATATGGCTGCTTTACCGTACAGGAAGAAGTAGGCTTAAGAGGCGCAGAGGTAGCAGCTTATGCAGTTAACCCGGATATCGCAGTCATTATAGAATCAACTACCTGCTCCGATGTTTCTGATGTTGAAGAATATGATTATTCAACTATTTACGGAGAAGGAGCCGCCATTAGCTTAATGGATAAAACCACTTTATATGACCGGAATCTAGTAGATTTTATTTATAATATTGCAATAAAAAACAACATTAAAGTCCAGCTAAAAAAGACTGTATCTGGAGGAAATGATGCAGGACCTATACAACGTACACGAGAAGGTGTAAAAGTTGCCACTATTTCCATTCCTTGCAGATATATACATTCACCTGTTTCCCTGATAAACAAGAATGACCTTTTTAGCTGCCTTAATATAATGAAATTATTTCTTAAACAAATCAAGGACTGTCCGGGACTGAAGTAATGCAGAAGCAAGGGCGAAGCAAGGGGACGGTTCTCGTGCTTCGATGGAAGCAAGGGGACGGTTCTCGTGCTTCCAAAGGACAAACAGATGAAGGAGTATCTTGATTGAACGATACAAAAAATGGAGGGTAAAGATATGTTGGATTTGTTGAAAAGGCTGGTTGACGCTTTTGGTGTTTCAGGCAACGAAACTCAGATAAGAAAAGTTATAGAGGATGAAATTAAGGATTTAGTTGATGAAGTAAGAACAGATGTTATGGGGAATCTCATTGCCGTAAAAAAAGGAAGGGGCAAAAAAATAATGGTAGCTGCCCATATGGATGAAATTGGAGTTATTGCAACTCATATTGACGATAAAGGTTTTATAAGGTTTTCCAACGTGGGCGGACTATGGCCTTATACTTTATTAGCCCAGAAGGTGAGATTTTCTAACGGAGTAGTTGGCTCTGTATATTATGAAAAGAAATTAGAAGATATAAAGAAGCTAAAATTATCTAATATGTATATTGATATCGGTGCAGGAAACAAGGAAGAAGCTGATAAAAAAATTAGAATAGGAGATACAGCATGTTTTGTCGGGGAAACTATACAAGCAGATGACATGGTGATTTCCAAAAGCTTGGATAACAGAAGTGGTTGTGCGGTTGTTATTGAGGCAATAAAGAATATGCCCGAAACAGAGAATGAAATATATTATGTATTTACAAGCCAGGAGGAAGTAGGCTTAAGAGGCGCTAAGACAGCCGCTTACCAATTGAAACCTGATATGGCTATTGCAATTGATGTAACCGCTACTGGTGATACGCCGGAAAGTCCGGTAATGGAAGTAAAATGTGGATCAGGGCCGGCAATCAAAGTTAAGGACAGCTCAGTTATATCCCATCCTAAGGTTAGGAAGCTTCTTGAAGAATGTGCAAAAGAAATAAATATTCCATACCAGCTTGAGGTTTTAAGCGGCGGGGGAACTGATATAGGCTCTATACATGTATCTGTTGGAGGAGTTCCTTCCGGGGCAATTTCCATACCTTGCAGATATATACATACTCCTGTGGAAATGGTAAGCCTTAAAGATCTTGAATATGCTGTAAAACTGCTGGTAAAAGCACTTTGTAACAAAGAATAAACATTCCCGGAAGCGGGAGAACCGTCCCCTTGCTTCTGCCACCGGAAGCAGGAGAACCGTCCCCTTGCTTCTGGGTAATTAAGGAGGGGGTCCCATGAAAATCACATTTTTGGGAGCTGCAAGAACCGTTACCGGCTCATGTTTTTATATAGAAACCAAGGATAATAAATTTTTAGTTGATTGTGGCTTTTTCCAGGGTTATAAAGATGGTAACTTAAATGAAGACCCATTTCCATTTGATCCATCAAAACTGGATTTTATACTGCTTACACATGCTCATATAGACCATAGCGGAAGAATACCCAAAATTTTTCTTGAGGGTTTTAAAGGTGAAGTAATAGCAACAAAAGCAACTTGTGAACTGTGTAGAATAATGCTTCCAGACTCAGGATATATTCAGGAGTTTGAAAATGAATGGCTCAACAGAAAGAGATTAAGAGCCGGAAAACCACCTGTTAAACCTCTGTATACCCATCAGGATGCTATAAACTGTATGGAATTGTTCCGAAGTGTATCTTATGGTGAATTGGTGCAGATAAATAAAAACATTAAAGTGAGATTTAATGATGCAGGTCATATGCTTGGTTCAGCAATAATAGAGTTGTGGGCTGAGGAAAACGATAGAATTACAAAGCTGGTGTTTTCTGGTGATTTGGGAAACAAAGGAATGCCTATACTTAGAGATCCTGAAATAATCGAAGACGCTGATTATCTTATTATTGAATCTACATATGGGAACAGGCTGCATATGGGTAAAAGTGAGAAAGCTGATAAGTTTGCAGAAATAATCCTGAATACAGTTAAAAGAGGAGGAAATATTGTTATACCTTCTTTTGCTGTAGGCAGAACCCAGGAGATTATTTATGAATTAAACAAGCAGCTTGGAAAAAATGACCCGAAATATCAGAAGATTATGAATTTGCCCGTATTTGTGGATAGTCCCCTGGCAATATCCGCTACAGAGGTTTTCAGAAATAATCTGGACTGCTATGATGAAGAGGCAAGAAGTTATATAGAAAGCGGGGATAATCCGCTGGATTTTCCAACTTTGAGATTCACGAGAACAGCGGAAGAATCTAAAAAACTTAACAATAATACTGAAAGTAAAATCATTATCTCTGCTAGTGGTATGTGTGAAGCAGGCCGGATAAAGCATCATCTTAAACATAATTTGTGGAGGCAGGAATCTTCAATAATATTTGTTGGTTATCAGGCTGAAGGAACGTTAGGAAGAAAATTGCTTGACGGAGCAAAAAAAGTAAAAATATTCGGAGAAGAAATTTCTGTTAACGCACACATTGAAATGCTGGAGGGTTTTTCAGGACATGCTGATAAAGAAGGCCTTCTTAGCTGGATTAAAGCATTTAGTAAAAAACCCCGGAAGATTTTTATTGTACACGGGGAAAACCAACAAATAGAAGAATTCGCGGAAATTATTAAAAACGAACTTAAAATTGATACAGTAATTCCTTCTTTAGGTGAGACATATAAGATTACACCCGAAAAAACACCTATCAGCAGCATAGTTACTTCAGAAAATTCCCGGGTAGTTTATTCATTCAAGAGGCTTGAAGTACTTACAATGCTTGATAAATTAAAGGATGAATTTGATGAGGTTGCTAGTATTCTCACGGAGGATTTGAAAAAAGAAACAGATGACCAGGAAGTTCAACAATTGATTGAAAAACTGAACAAACTGGAAAAAGAGTTGGTCAATGTGTTAAGGTAATCTTTTTACATCAAATTGCCCTTTGGAAGCAGTATTTACTGAGTTGCCTCATATTATTGGCTGAAATGAAATCAGAAACATGTAATTCATTTTGCTGTATAAGAGCAAATTTGCATAGTAGTAATACAACTTTACTAATAATTAGCATAAAATTGAAGAAAAATTAAAATAGTTATTGACATAAACGTTAGGGAAAACTGTAAAATGTTTTTGAGAGATGAACTAAATTATGCAATGGAAAGAAATATTCCCATCATTTAAACAACCGTAAATAGATGAAATTGCTGATTATATTGGAGGTGATATGAAAGAGTTATGGCTGTCACTAATAAAATATATGGAATCTGCTTATAATGCAAAACCTAAATTGTCCTATAGTGCCTGTGCAGCAAAACCTTGGTGGAATGTAAAATTTCAGAAAAATGGTCAGTCATTTGGTACTCTGTACCCTGAAAAAAATGCCTTTTCAGTTATAATCATAATCAGTTATAAGCTCGACTCGCTAATGCAGTCAATTTTACCGGATCTGAGTCCTGCAACGGCTGAGCTTTATAATAAAGCTGGTGATTACATGAAAATGGGTAAATGGATTATGTTACAAATTAATGACTCAACTACTCTTGAAGATTATAAAAAAATTAACAGTAAAGTTACCAACAAAAGTAAAGCCATTCTTGTAACCGGGATAGAAGCTGTGGTTCAAGATTTTTCGGAGAGTATACCATCTTCGGCTTCCTGGAGTTTATTCAGTTGTATGCGTCATGCAGCACAGAAGTGAAGCAGTACCTGGATCCGATTCTGGCTAAAGTATAGCATGGGGAAATGGTTGTTGTTCAAATTACGAATTGAAGTTTTGGAAAATAACAGTTGAAATAATTAAATTTTCATATTATACTAAAATAGTATGTAGCATGTAGCAAGGTAGCAAAGCAGTTAACAAACTAATTAAACAAGTTTAAAATCAGAATTTGAAGAATGGAAGGATGGTAGAACATGTCAGTTAAATTCCTTATTGTTAGTATTTTTGTAGCCATAATGGTGGCTATCGGACTTTACAGCAGAAAAAAGATTAATAATATTAATGATTTTTATCTGGGTGGCCGCAACATGGGTCCATGGATATCTGCTTTTGCGTATGGAACCACTTATTTTTCTGCAGTTATATTCATAGGTTATGCAGGAAGGATTGGGTGGGGATTCGGAATCTCAGCTACCTGGATAGGAATTGGAAATGCAATAATCGGTAGTTTGCTGGCCTGGTTAATACTTGCCAAGAAAACCCGCAAAATGACCCACGAGTTAAATGCTTCCACAATGCCTGAATTTTTTGAAAAGAGATACGAAAGCAAAGCTATTAAAATAGTTACAGCCCTGATCATTTTTATTTTCCTTGTACCCTATTCAGCATCAGTTTACCAGGGACTTGGATACCTTTTTGAAAGTATTTTTGGAATACCCTTTGTGTATTGCATGGCTGCAATGGCACTAATAACTGCTGTTTATTTATTGTTGGGAGGCTACGTTGCTACTGCATTAAACGATTTTGTACAGGGAATTATCATGATTGTGGGTGTTATATTAATGTTGTATTATATAATATCTCACCCCATGGTAGGAGGACTGGCAGGAGGTATTGAAAAACTTTCGTCAATTCCCGGTGATGGACCTGGCCTTGTCAGTGTTTTTAGTACACAACCTGCAAACCTGCTTGGACTTATAGTTTTAACAAGTCTCGGAACATGGGGACTTCCTCAGATGGTTCACAAATTCTATGCTATAAGGAATGAAGATGCCATAAAGAAAGCAACCATCATATCTACTTTATTTGCAGCACTGATTGGTGGAACAGCCTATTTTACAGGAGCTTTTGGTAGACTCTTCCTTAACAACACTTTACCTGTAGGTTCAAACGGCATGCCAAATGCTGATATGGTAATACCACAGATGTTGGGAATAGCCCTTCCAGAAGCATTGATGGGTATAATTATGCTGCTGGTTTTATCTGCATCCATGTCCACCTTGTCATCTTTAGTTTTGGTATCAAGCTCTGCAATAGTGCTTGACCTTATTAAGGGAAGCTTATTTAAGCAAATAAGCAATAATTTAGTAATGATTCTTATGAAAGTTTGTTGTGCGGTATTTGTGCTTGCCTCATTCCTGGTGGCAGTTACTCCAAATGCTATTCTGACATTGATGTCTTTTTCATGGGGAACGGTAGCCGGATCTTTTCTTGCACCTTTTATCTACGGACTATACTGGAAGAAAACTACAAAAGCTGGTGCCTGGTCTGGCATAATTACAGGCCTGGTATGCTCTTTGGGAGGTGCTATATTATTTGGAATGAATGCAAGCCTTGCTCCCAATATTGGCGCAGTTTCAATGGCTGCATCAATTGTAGTTGTGCCTATAGTTAGTTTATTAACTGCCAGGCAGGAAGAAAAATACGAAGAAAAAGCATATGGTGATTCGCTATCAAAAATTGGCGCATAGTATATAGTATTGTAATAAATAGATGAATATTAAAGCATAAATTTATATATAGATATTTCAATAAAATAGTTGGATATCTTAAATTAAATAGTTTTTTACAGTAATTGCTATTGAGTAAAAGATATAAATAAATAAGCAGGAATAAGTTTGCAGGGAAACGTTTTATCCGTTATTTCATTAACGGATAAGATGTTTCCCAATTAGTATTGTTAATGCAAAATAGTTCTTTAGGTTTTTTTGGATTTACAAGTATGATTATTATGTTTAAAATAAAAAAGAATACTTAAAAGACAAATAGAATGGGGGAAAAATTAGTGAGGAAACTTATGCTGGGCAACGAAGCTGTGGCAAGGGGGGCTTATGAAGCTGGCGTTACAGTAGCTACAGCTTATCCTGGTACACCTAGTACAGAGATAACTGAAAATATTGCTAAATATGATGAGATATATTCTGAATGGTCACCTAATGAAAAAGTTGCCCTTGAAGTTGCAATAGGAGCAGCTATTAGTGGCGCAAGAGCAATTTGTTCAATGAAACATGTTGGGTTAAATGTAGCTGCTGATCCACTTTTCACTGTATCCTACACAGGAGTAAACGGAGGACTGGTTATTGCAGTTGCCGACGACCCAGGGATGCATAGTTCTCAGAATGAGCAGGACAGTAGGTTCTATGCCTTATCTTCCAAGGTTCCTATGCTTGAGCCTTCTGATAGTCAGGAGTGTTTAGATTTTGTAAAAAGAGCTTTTGAGATAAGTGAAAAATTTGATACGCCGGTTATATTAAGGCTTACAACAAGGATTGCACATTCCCAGAGTGTTGTAGAATTAGGAGAAAAAATTGAATATAAATTGAAAGACTACAAAAAGGATGCAGGCAAATATGTCATGATGCCGGCTATGGCAAGGATGAGGCATGTTGAAGTTGAAAAAAGAATGGCTGCATTAAGGAGCTATTCAGACATTACAAATTTAAATGTTATTGAGTGGGGTAGAAAAGATATCGGTATTATCACAAGCGGCATATCATATCAATATGCCAAGGAAGCATTTGGAGAGGCATCATTCTTGAAACTGGGCATGGTATACCCCCTTCCTGATAATCTGATAACCAGATTTTGTGAACAAGTCGAAAATGTATACGTTATAGAAGAGTTAGAGCCATTTATAGAAAACCATGTAAAAAAACTAGGTATAAAAGTAACAGGTAAAGACAAACTTCCTGTTTTAGGGGAACTGAGCGCCAACTTAATAAGAGAAAAACTTCTTGGCACGAAAGCTCCTGAAGGATATTCCATTGATGTGCAGGTTCCTGGCAGGCCGCCTGTTCTATGCCCAGGATGTCCTCACAGAGGGGTTTTTTATGTGCTTAATAAACTTAAGCTGACAGTAAGCGGAGACATAGGGTGTTATACTCTTGGAGCGCTTCCTCCCAACGAGGCAATTGACACCTGCGTTTGCATGGGAGCAAGTGTTGGAATTGTCCATGGAATGGAAAAAGCCAGAGGAAAAGAATTAAATAAAAAGACTGTTGCTGTTATTGGAGATTCAACCTTTATTCATTCAGGTATAACAGGATTAATTGATATTGTCTATAATAAAGGTAATTCTACCGTGCTGATTCTGGATAATTCTATTACTGGTATGACAGGGCACCAACATAACCCTGCAACCGGATTCACTATAAAGGGTGAACCTACAAAGCAGGTAGACCTTGTAAAGCTTTGTAATGCAATAGGAGTGGAAAGAGTAAGAGTTGTTGATCCCTTTGATCTGCACGAAACTGAAAAAGCTATTAAAGAAGAGATAAAAAGTGATGAAGCATCGGTCATAATTTTTCAAAGACCTTGTGCATTGTTGAAACATGTAAAATATGGTAAGCCTTTAAGAATAAATACTGAAAAGTGTAAAAAGTGTAGAGCCTGCATGAGAATAGGATGTCCTGCGATAGTAGAGAAAGGTTCATATTTAGAAGTAAATCAGGCTTTGTGCGTAGGTTGTGAACTGTGCACAAAAGTATGTAAGTTCCACTCTTTTGAGAAAGCAGGTGATATTTGTGAATAGCCTAAATATTCTGATAGTAGGAGTTGGAGGCCAGGGAACGCTTTTAGCGAGCAGGTTGCTTGGCAATGTCGCTCTCAAGAAGTCTTATGATGTAAAGCTTTCAGAGGTTCATGGAATGTCTCAGAGAGGCGGTAGCGTTGTAACTCATGTGAAGTTTGGTGAAAAGATATACTCACCCCTTGTTGAAAAGGGTGAAGCGGATATAATAATTGCTTTTGAACAGTTGGAAGCATTAAGATGGCTTGATTATCTTAAACCAAATGGTAAAATGATAATAAATGACCAAATGATTAGTCCTATGCCGGTAATAATAGGCAAAGCCAAATATCCGGAAAATATTATTGGCAAGATTAAAGAACTCCATGAGTCAACTGTATCCATTGATGCTCTGGAACTGGCCAGACAAAGTGGAAATATTAAAGCTGTAAATGTTGTTTTATTGGGATTGCTTGCTAGCAAAACTGACATTAGTAAAGATATCTGGTTGGAATCCTTAAAGGAAGTTGTTCCTGAAAGATTCTTGGATGTTAACATGAAAGCTTTCGAATTGGGCTATTCTTTACAACAATAATAAAATACAATTATACAAAATAATTAGTCTTCTAGCCTGTTTTTGCTTTTGTGTGGGGCGGGAGTACCCGTAATCCCTAAAAGCCATCTCTGTGGAGAGGTGTATAGGCTTCATATGATATATACAATATATTTTTAGGGAGGTCGGATTTATGAATTGCTGGAACCCCACGTACGAGTGCATGTCGCGGGATGAAATGACCAGAGTCCAGAACGAAAGACTTATAAATACGATAAAGAGAGTCTATCATAATGTACCTTTTTACAGGAATAAAATGCAGCAGTTGGGAATTGAACCTGGAGATATTAAAACTATTGAAGACTTAAAGAAATTACCTTTTTCATACAAACAGGATCTGAGGGATACGTATCCTTATGGCTTGTTTGCGGTACCACTTAGTGAAATAATAAGAATTCATGCTTCATCGGGTACAACAGGAAAACAGACAGTTGTAGGATATACCAGAAGAGACCTGGATATATGGGCGGAAGTAATGGCAAGGACTCTTGTAAGCGCAGGTGCGGGAAAAGATTCCTTTATTCAGGTTGCCTATGGTTATGGCCTGTTTACTGGTGGTTTAGGAGTACATTATGGGGCTGAAAGAATTGGAGCATCAGTCATTCCCATATCCGGAGGTAATACGAAAAGACAAATCCAGATTATGAAGGACTTTGGTACAACAGTACTTGCTTGTACACCTTCTTATGCATTATATATTGCTGAAGTTATGGAAGAAATGGGTATTAAGAAAGAAGAAATTAATTTAAAATCCGGAGTATTTGGTGCTGAACCCTGGTCTGAGAATATGAGGAATGAGATTGAGGAACGCCTTGGCCTCATGGCTATCGATATCTATGGATTAAGTGAAATAATAGGTCCTGGAGTTGCCAGTGAATGTTCGGAAAAATGTGGACTTCATGTACAAGAGGATCATTTTATACCTGAAATAATTGATCCAAATACTGAAGAGGTACTTCCTCCCGGTTCAAAAGGAGAGCTTGTATTCACAACAATAACCAAGGAAGGATTGCCGTTAGTAAGATACAGAACCCGGGATATATCCTATTTGACTTATGAAAAATGTGCCTGTGGCAGAACTAGTGTAAGAATGGGGAAAGTAACCGGAAGAACAGATGATATGCTTATAATAAGAGGAGTAAATGTTTTCCCCACTCAAATAGAAAGTGTATTGCTTGAATTTGGGGAAACGGCTCCACACTATCAGATTATAGTTGACAGAGTTGGTACAATGGATACTTTGGAAGTCCAGGTTGAAATGACCAACAAATTGTTCTCAGATAAGGTAAGAAGTATTGAAGATTTTGAGAAAAAGATAAGACATGAAATTGAAAGTACATTGGGAATCAGCTGCAAAGTCAGACTGGTTGAGCCAAAGTCAATTGAAAGATCTGAAGGTAAGGCCAAAAGGATTATTGATAAAAGAAAAATAAATGTCTAAATATATGGAGGGGGGAAAACTATGTTAGTAAAACAGATTTCTATATTCCTTGAAAATAAGTCAGGGAGATTAGCAGAAGTTACTAAGATACTAGGTGACAACAATATAGACATAAGCGCACTCTCCATTGCCGACACCACTGATTTTGGTATTCTAAGAATCATTGTCAATGATCCTGAAAAGGCAGAAGAAATTTTAACTGCCAACGGGTATGCTGTTAGCAGTACCAGTGTTATTGCAATAGCTGTTCCTGATGAACCCGGAGGATTGGCAAAAGCTTTGGAAGTAATTGCTTCACACAATATTGGAATTGAGTATATGTACGCTTTTGTCGGGAAATGTACCAATGAAGCTATGGTTATTCTAAGGGTTGAAAACCCTGAATCTGTTGTTGATATTTTAACAAAGAATGATATTAAAGTTTTGCCTGCTAATTTCGTTTACGATTTATAATACTTGTAACAAACTCGCTTTGCTCGGGGATTCAGTGGGGGTCTTGCAGTCCCCCACTGAAGAAGGTTGTTATTATATTTTGCATCAATCCAGCTCCAGCTTATAGAAGCGAGAGACTTCTTGATGCCTGGTTAAAATTATAAAGAACCTGGGGGAATAGACGAATAGCTTATTCCTTCAGGATTTTTCTTTGCTTTATTATGCTTTATTATTGGAAGAAATAACGTAATGACATCATAACAGGTTAATCACAGAATAATATCTGAAATTATTGATTAAGGAAATATATAATTGATATAATAAAAAGATAGTAAAAAAGTGGGATTATTCTATAATAGGGAGATGCATTACATGAATGCAGAGATATTAGCTGTAGGTACAGAACTGCTAATGGGACAAATAGCAAATACAAATGCACAGTACATAACCGGAAGACTTCCTGAAGCAGGAATAAATGTTTACTTTCACACTGTTGTTGGAGATAACAGAAACCGTTTGATGAAATCGCTGGATATTGCTTTGGAAAGATCGGACGTGGTTATAATAACAGGCGGTTTAGGGCCAACTCAGGATGATATTACAAAAGAAACAGTATCTGAAAAGCTTGGTTTAAAATTAGTGCTTCATGAAGACATTTTAGAGGAAATGAAATCCTACTTTCAAAGGTTGAACAGAACTATGGCACCTAATAACATAAAGCAGGCCCTTCTTCCTGAAGGCTGTATAGTGGTAAAGAATAAAAACGGAACGGCTCCAGGTTGTATCATAGAACATAAAGATAAAATAATAGTATTGCTTCCTGGTCCTCCATCAGAAATGAAACCAATGTTTGATGATATTGTAATGAAGTATTTCATGGATAAGTCCAGTAGTTACCTTAAATCAAAATACATAAGGATATTTGGCATTGGTGAATCTGACATGGAAGATCGTATTTCAGATCTGGTTTCCAGGCAGACAAATCCTACCATAGCCCCGTATGCAAAAGAAGGCGAAGTTACTTTACGGATTACTGCAAAATATGATAGAAACGGTGACGATGTAGATATTATTGAACCGGTGATAAACAATATTCAATCAAGGCTTGGAGATTACATATACAGCACTGAGAATGAAAACATGGAAAACATAGTGGCGAAACTATTAATGGACAATAATATTTCAATATCTATTGCTGAATCATGCACCGGAGGTATAGTATCAGGCAAACTCACCGATATTCCGGGAATTTCATCTGTTTATTTCGGAGGTATGATTGTCTACAGTAATGAAGCAAAAATAAAAAATCTTCAGGTTAAACAGGAAACTATTGAAAAATATGGTGCCGTAAGTAAGGAAACCGCAACTGAAATGGCAGAGAATATAAGAAAAATTCATAATACTCATCTGGGCCTTTCAATTACAGGAATTGCAGGTCCTGACGGCGGAACTCCCGAAAAACCTGTTGGCCTTGTGTATATAGGCCTTTCAGACGGAAAAAATACACAGGTAAAAGAAATACGGCTTTCAGGAGAAAGAAGAAAAATACGGAATATTACTTCTCTTCATGCTTTGGACATGGTGCGCAGATATGTATTAAATCTGTTAAAGCAAAATTAATTACTCTAGAATTTATTAATATTAGAGATTATTGATGTTTTACGTAAATCATTGATGATGTAGATAAATATGATGTTTACAATTAATACTGTGTTTATAGATAGGAGATAAAAATTGAGTAAGTTGCAAAAGAAAAGTCTTTCTTCGGCTGCTGCAATTGTAATGTCTTCAGTAGTTGTCAGCCGTATAACAGGGTTTATCAGAGAAATGCTTATTCCTACCAAGTTTGGAGTAAGCGAAATAGGGGACATGTATAATATTGCATTTCTGGTACCGGATCTTATGTACAGCCTCCTGATAGGAGGCGCGGTATCAGCTGCATTAATTCCCATTCTTTCAGGATATTTGGGGAGAAATGAGGAAGAAGAAGGATGGAGGGCTGTAAATACTTTTATCAATGTTATTTTTATTGCTTCAGTTCTTGCCTGTCTGGCTGGTATAGTATTTACACCTCAGTTAATAAAACTGGTTTCTTCAGGTTATAATTGGAGCATAGAATCTAATCAGATGGAACTTGTTGTAAAGCTGACAAGAACCCTTTTTCCCTCTGTTGCCTTTCTTATGCTTGCCGGTCTTTGCAACGGTGTATTGAACTCTTATAACAGGTTTGCCGCGGCAGCTTTTGGGCCATCGGTATATAACCTGCTAAGTGCTGCCAGTATATATTTTCTAAGTAATAATGATATTGAGGACAATTATGGTGTCGAAAAAGTTGTAGTAGGTGTAATGCTAAGCGCACTGGCATATTTCCTCTTCCAGATGCTATTTGCTATTAAAAATTTAAGAAATTACCGGCCTGTTATATTATTAAAGCATTCAGGATTCAGGAGATTATTTTCCCTTGCCATTCCTTCCATGCTGTCCTCTTCAGTGGCACAAATTAATTTAATAATATCTTCAAGATTTGCAACCTTTTTTGATGAAGGCAGCGTAACGGCTCTGCGTATGGCAGACAGGACATGGCAGATGCCTCTCGGCATAATTGCCCAGGGGATGGGTGTGGCAATTCTTCCCACCTTATCTGCTGAGTATGCCAGGGGTGAAGTATCTGAATATAAAAGTACATTAATGAAAGGATTAAAAACAGTATTGTTTTTGTCAATTCCTTCAGCTGTCGGCATACTGGTGCTAAATAAGCCTATTGTTAGAACTATCTTCAGATTTTCAGAAAATGTCAGTGAAGCTGATGTTTCGCTAACAGGTAATATACTCACTTTTTTTACAATAGCACTTGTTTTTCAGTCTATGACTACTATTTTAAACAGATGTTTTTATGCAATAAATGATACAAAAACCCCACTTTATTTAGGTACCTGTACAATTATGATAAATGTAATCTTAAGCACATTATTTATAAACTATACTGATATTGGAGTAGCAGGCATGGCCTTGGCTTATTCCTTGTCGGCCACAGTGAATGCATTGGCTCTCCTAATAATACTAGATAAAAAGGCAAAGAGATTAAATCTATCTAACTTTTTGCATTTTATAACAAAAATATTCTTGTGTTCAACAATAATGGGTATTATCCTTTTAGTAGCAGATAATATAATTGGAAAAAGTATTAACATTTATGGCATTAATCTAAGTCATAAGTTATTGCAGCTATTTTCACTAATAATTGAAGTAGGAATTGGTGGCTTGGTATATTTCCTGGCAACTATATTATTAAAAGTTGAAGAAGCTATTAATGTTTATAGGACAATAATTAACAAAATCAGAAACATTAATATTCTTGGTGCAAAACAATAATTTGCATAATTATGTAAATACAACATAAAAATGTAAAATTATACAAATTATTAGTTGACAATTATTGCTATGTTAGATATAATTAATCTATAGAACAAGTGTTCGGCAAGTAATGTATTAGGGAGGATATACTATTTATGATGGAAAAAAAGAAAGCGTTGGAAATGGCTCTAAGTCAAATAGAACGGCAATTTGGGAAAGGTTCTGTAATGAAACTGGGTGAAAATGCCCATATGAATGTTGAAGTGATTCCAACAGGTTCGCTGGCTCTTGATATAGCATTGGGTGTTGGTGGTGTTCCCAGAGGAAGAATTGTTGAAATATTTGGACCTGAGTCCTCTGGTAAAACAACAGTTGCGCTCCACATGATAGCTGAAGCTCAGAAAGCTGGTGGAGAGGCTGCATTTATTGATGCAGAGCATGCCCTTGATCCTGTCTATGCACGGAATCTGGGAGTAGATATAGAGAATCTGATTGTATCACAGCCTGATACAGGAGAACAGGCTCTGGAAATTGCAGAAGCACTTGTAAGAAGTGGAGCCATTGATATTATTGTGGTAGACTCGGTAGCAGCATTGGTTCCAAAAGCTGAAATTGATGGGGAAATGGGAGATCCTCATGTAGGTTTACAAGCCAGGTTAATGTCCCAGGCTTTAAGAAAGCTTGCAGGTGTAATAAGCAAGTCTAAAACAACAGCGGTTTTTATTAACCAACTTAGAGAAAAAGTAGGTGTTATGTTTGGAAATCCGGAAACAACACCTGGTGGCAGAGCATTAAAATTTTATGCCAGTGTTAGGCTTGATGTAAGGAGAGTTGAAACTCTTAAGCAGGGTAGTGAAATGATCGGAAACAGAACCAAGGTAAAAGTTGTAAAAAATAAGGTTGCTCCTCCATTTAAAGAAGCTGAATTCGACATTATTTATGGACAAGGTATTTCTAAAGAAGGCAACATTTTAGATGTTGGTGTAGATTATGATATAATTAACAAAAGTGGTGCCTGGTTCTCATATAATGGTCAAAGATTAGGACAGGGAAGAGAAAATGTAAAACAGTTCCTCAGGGATAACCCGAATATTGCTAATGAGATAGAAATGAAAATTAGAGAAATCTTAGGTCAGAATTTGCCTAATACTGCTGATAATCAGAGTATGGGGTCTAATGGAATAATTGAAGATGAATATATAAATTTTGATGGAGAAAATACAGATTTTTAGGACAAATAGTAGGGTGTTGAATTATGAAAATCACTCGGATTGAAAGGATTGGCAAGAAAAAAGATAAATATTTAATTTATATAGATGGAGAGCGTTCTTTTTCAATCCGTGAAGAAGATTATTTCAAGCTTAACCTATATGAAAAAAAGGAAGTAACCCAAGAAGAACTGGAGTTAATAAGGAACGATATCCTTTATAATTCTGCAAGGTCTGCTGCTATCAGATATGTTTCTTTAATGTTAAGATGCGAAAGTGAAGTAAGAAATAAGTTAAAAACTGACGGATATGAACAGAGTACAATAGATAAGGTGATAGAAGATTTAAAATCCTTAGGTTATATTAATGATAAATTATATGCGCAGAAATATGTATATGACAGAATGAAATTAAAGCCAAAATCAAAAAGGCTTTTAAGATTTGAATTGCAGAAAAGAGGGATATCAACAGAAGATATAGAAGAAGTATTGTCGGACTTTAAAATGAATGAGCAGGATATTATTGAGAGTCTTATTAAAAGAAAGTTTGGTAAATATGACCTGAACGATCCAAAAATATATAAAAGAGCCTTTTCATTTTTGGTCTACAGAGGCTTTAATACTGAGCTGATAAATGAAGTTTTGAATAAAATGAAATAATGTAACTGAAATTTTATAGTCTTTATAAACTTTAAATATAAAGAAATAGCACCCTATTTATATAGGGTGCAAAATATATTTTATGTTTCAGCATAGAGAGGGGTTGGCATGTAAAAACAGTGCTGGCCTATTCTATTAAATAAAGAGCCTGTTCCGTTATAAGGGAAGATAGATGGACATGTCGGGCTAAATGGATTCATATACCACAGACACTCAGCAACACCAGGATGTTTATTACCTGCAAGTGCCCAATCAACTATTTCATAGTGAATACTTTCCGGAGGTGTTGCCCAAACTGTTTGAGGATTTATCTGTCCATAAACCTGGGACAACATACAGGTGAACTGGTAAGGCTGTTCAATTACCTTGCGTAAATCTCCCTGACATTCTCTTAAATACTCTCCATATGCCACATGAACTCTATTCATTACTACTGTAGCGACAGCTTTCATACCGTCCACACCTTCACCATCAGCCTCACATTTTAATAAGCGGGCAAATAATTCTCTGCTGGAAAAAGACATATCTATCACCTTTTATCACTAGTTTACTATTATTATATTTACATAATCATGAAAAGGTGAGTATGGGGACATTCCTCATTATATACCTTAAAGCCTTGATTTTAACTCTTTTATAAGGATAGGCAGTATTTCAAGGACATCTCCCACTATTCCGTAAGTGGCTACCTTGAAAATTGGTGCATCAGGATTTTTGTTTATTGCTATGATAATGTCCGATGAGGACATGCCTGCCAGATGCTGCACTGCACCAGAAATTCCACAGGCGATATAAACCTTGGGGCAAACTGTTTTTCCTGTTTGTCCTACCTGATGGCTATATTCTATCCAGCCTGCGTCTACAGCAGCTCTTGATGCGCCTACAGCTCCCCCGAGAACTTTTGCCAACTCTTCTACAAGTGCAAAGTTTTTAGGATCACAAAGACCTCTGCCTCCGGAAACAACAATATCTGCTTCTGTAAGATTAACAGTCTCGGTAAAAGTATTTACGGTTTCAATAACTTTAACTTTTGTATCCGTAGGTATGGTTACATCAGGAATTGTAATTTTTCCGCTTCTTAATGGGTCTGCCTCAAGAGGTTTCATTACTTTTGGCCTTACAGTTGCCATTTGAGGCCTGTGGTTGGGGCATATAATAGTAGCCATTAAATTGCCTCCAAAAGCAGGCCTGGTTTGCAGAAGAATTCTCTTTTCTGTATCAATTTCCAATCCGGTACAATCTGCCGTTAATCCTGTATTTAACCTGGAAGCTACTCTGGGGGCAAGAGAACGCCCGTAAGTTGTAGCCCCTATTAATACAATTTCCGGTTTATATTTCTTTACTAATTGTACAAATATATCAGCATAAACTTCATCGTTATATTTATCAAGAACAGGATTGTCAACTAATATAACTTCATCTGCGCCTCTGGCGATTAAGTTACCGGCTTGACTTTGGACATTATTACCAAATAGCAGGGCAGTAAGATTTACATTCAGTTTTTCAGCAAGCTTTCTTCCTTCTCCAAGTAATTCATAAACTACATTCAGAGGAACACTTTCTTTTTGCTCTGCGAATACCCAAACTCCCCTGTAATCTGATATATCTTCTTTTTTAACTTCATCCTTTTCAATATCTATTGCGTTAAATTTGCATGAGGTTGCGCATATACCGCAAAGCGTACAATTATCCTGTATTACAGCTTTTTTTTCAATTATTTGAATTGCTCCGAAAGGACATGCTTTAACACAAAGTTTACACCCGATACATTTTTCAACAATAATTCTTATATTAGCCATATGAACACCCCCTAGTCAACATTTTTTAATCTCATGGACAGCAGTTCTTTCGCAAGGCTTTTTGCCTGTTCTTCAGGTGTCCCTTCAAATATTATGCTTTTTACTTCATGTACAGGTATAAATGTTTCCACTACCTGAGTGGGAGAACCTTTTAAGCCGCATAAATCCTTATCTGCATTTATTTCATCAGCAGTCCATACGGGGATTATGGCTTTTTTCGCTCTCATCATACCTTTTAGTGAGGGCAGTCTCGGAGTATTTATTTCCTTTACAACAGTTATTAATGCCGGCAGAGGCATTTCTATTGTTTCATAACCATCATCTGTAAGCCTTTGACACTTTATGTAATTCTCATTGATTTCTTCGATTTTTCTGACATATGTTGTATGTGGAATTCCAAGTTTTTCTGCGAGACTTGGACCAACCTGGGCTGTATCTCCGTCAGTGGCCTGTTTTCCACAAATAATCAGATCAAAACTGCCTATTTTTTTAATTCCAAGTGACAGGGTATAAGCTGTAGCTAAGGTATCTGCTCCTGCAAAAGCCCTGTCACTTAATAAAACAGCTTCATCAGCACCCAGAGCGATTGTATCTTTCAGGAGGCTTGCTACACTTGGAATACCCATACTTAACACTGTCACCTTGCCTCCGCATTTTTCTCTGATTCTTAAGGCTTCTTCCACAGCATGGGTATCAAAAGGATTGATAATAGATTCTATTCCTTCACGTATAATAGTATTGGTTTCTTTATTGTATTTGACCTCATTTGTACCTGGCACCTGCTTAATGCATACTATTATGTTCAATACATACACCTCTTCCCGGGTTTATTTCTTACTGCTTAACTCCTTTATTAGCTCCAGAGCTATGATATTCCTCTGAATCTGGTTTGTACCCTCATAAATCTGGGTTATTTTTGCATCTCTCATTCTCTTTTCAACCGGATATTCCTTCATATATCCATAACCACCAAGTATTTGAACTGCATCAGTTGTTACTTTCATGGCAGTATCAGATGCAAATACTTTAACCATGGCTGATTCCTTAGATATATTTTTTGCTCCGCTGTCAATGTGCCTGCAAGTCTGGTATAAAAGGCATCTTGCAGCTTCTATCTGTATAGCCATATCAGCCAGCATATGCTGTATTGCCTGGAAAGAGGATATGGGCTGACCAAATTGCACTCTTTCTTTGGAATATTTAAGAGCCTCATCAAAAGCACCCTGTGCTATTCCCAATGCCTGCGCTGCGACGCCTGGCCTTGTTCTGTCCAGGGTTTTCATGGCTACTATAAAGCCCATTCCTTCACGGGTAAGAAGGTTTTCTTTTGGTATTCTGCAATTATCAAATATTAATTCTCTTGTACTTGATGCCCTTATTCCCATTTTATTTTCTTTTTTACCAAAGGAAAAACCCGGAGTCCCCTTTTCAACTATAAAGGCAGAAAAACCACGGGCACCTTTTGATCTGTCAGTACATGCAATGATTGTATAAACATCAGCTTCTCCGCCGTTTGTAATCCACTGCTTGGTGCCGTTAAGAACATAATGGTCTCCGTCAAGAACTGCTGTAGTCTCTATTCCAGCTGCATCACTTCCGGCATTTGCTTCTGTCAGACCAAAAGCTGCTAATTTTTCACCAGATGCAATATCAGGAAGATATTTTTGCTTTTGTTCCTCATTTCCAAATAATATAATAGGAAATGTTCCCAGGCCCGTTCCTGCAAAAGCAAGGGAAATACCTCCACAAGCCCTGCTAAGTTCTTCTACTACAAGGGCCATTTCCAGAATACCGCCACCTAAACCACCGTATTCTTCAGGTATGTACACACCACAGAGATCTGAATCTGCGAGGATTTTTACTATGTCGTGGGGAAATGTACCAGCTTCATCATACTCAATTGCCAGAGGTGCTATTTTTTCGTCTGCTATCCTTTTAGCCAGTTCTTTTATCATCTGCTGTTCTTCAGTTAAGAAATATTCCATAGAACACACTCCTCTTATAAAATATTTATATTTATCATATGCATTTATTATTTGATATTATTATCTGGTAATAATTATTATAAATTATATTATAGAATTATTTTTATTGTATTGCAATATATTTCTTGAGCAGCTGTTTTCTCAAAGTGATATTGTAAAAGAATAATAGTTGACAGCTCTTGTTTGAAAGCTGATAATTAACTTGAGCAGATAAGTTTATGCATTTTAATATCAAGGAATGGAGAGGTTAATTTTGGCTAAGAAGATTGGCCTTGTATCACTGGGATGTTCAAAGAATCTTGTTGACAGTGAAATAATGCTGGGGATACTCAGTGAACAGGGTTTTGAAGTAACAAATGACAAAAATGATGCTGACATGATTATTATTAATACCTGTGGTTTTATAGATTCTGCAAAAGAAGAATCAATTAACACTATTCTTGAAATGGCTGAGCTAAAGAAAGGGAAATGCAGGTTCCTGATAGTTGCCGGGTGTCTTGCTGAGAGATACAGAAATGAGATAAGAAAAGAAATTCCAGAGGTAGATGCAGTTATCGGAACCGGGAATTATGGGGATATAGCCCAAGTGGTAAACAGGCTTTATCAGGGGGACAAGCCTGTAATATACGGTATTTCCACAGAGCTTGATTATCTGGAAAATAAAAGAATTATTTCTACAAATAATGGATATGCCTATCTTAAAATTGCTGAAGGATGCGATAATTGCTGTACTTATTGTATTATCCCGAAGCTCAGAGGTCCCTATAGAAGCAGGAGTATGGAGAGTATTTTAAGGGAAGCTGAAGATTTAGCACAAAAAGGTGTTAAGGAATTAGTCCTTATTGCTCAGGATACATCTAAATATGGGATTGATATATATGGTCAGAAGAAGCTGGTTGACCTTTTAAAAGAATTAGAAAAAATTAACGGGATTGAGTGGATAAGATTTCTGTACTGCTACCCGGAAGATGTAGATGATGCGCTGATAGATGAAGTGATAAGAAATACAAAAGTATGCAATTACTTTGATATACCAATACAGCATATCAGTGATAAAATTCTTAAGATGATGGGGAGAAAAGGTAGCGCAGCAGAGATAAAGGCTCTGATTGAAAAAATAAGAAACAGAATTCCTGACGTTGTTTTGAGAACGACCTTAATGGTTGGTTTTCCCGGAGAAAATGACACGGACTTTATGGAACTGTATAATTTTGTTAAGGAGTATAAATTTGATAGGTTGGGAGTATTCACCTATTCAAGAGAAGAGGGCACCCCTGCAGACAAATTAGATTTCCAGGTTGATGAAAAAACTAAAAACAGCAGGTATAATAAGATAATGGCATTGCAGAAGAAAATTTCAAGGGAAAAGAATAAAAAGCGGCTTGGAAAAGAATATAGAACCATAGTAGAAGGTGTAGCCGATGACGGAATCTTTTATTATGGAAGGACTCCATTTGAAGCGCCTGAAATAGACGGACTGGCTTATTTCACTAGCAGTGAACCCTTGAATATAGGTGAGTTTGTAAATATAAAAATAGTTAACACAGAAGACTACGATGTAATAGGAGAGGTTACAAATGAATTTACCAAATAGAATTACATTATCAAGAATATTTATTGTTCCGATTTTTATGTTGTTCGTAATCCCATTTCCTGACTGGGTGTTACAAAGTAGCTGGCTGGAATTTATAAAGCCGCAGTTGATTTATTTGAATAATTTTATTATGAATTTTGGCAATTATATTGCTGCTGTAATATTTATAATAGCTTCAAGCACTGATGGGGTAGATGGTTATATAGCAAGAAAAAGAAAACTTGTAACAAAGTTCGGGAAGTTTCTTGATCCTGTTGCAGATAAATTATTGGTTACAGCGGCTTTAATAGCTCTTCTTCAAAGAGGCAATATATCAGGTTGGTCTGCTATGATAATAATAGGCAGGGAACTTATGGTTACAGGTCTCAGGCTGATAGCTGCAGGTGAAGGTATAGTAATAGCTGCCAGCAAGTTCGGGAAAATTAAAACTGTAACCCAGATAATAGCAATTGTGGCTTCCCTGCTTCAGAACTATCCTCTTAGTTTGATTACTGATTTCAGATTTGATAAATATTTTATGTTTATCGCAGTTATTATAACAATATATTCTGGGTATGATTATTTTTCAAAAAATTTAAAGGTTATCGGATTAGAGGATCATATGTGACTATTTTCGAATGCTGTAAAATCGTATAATTGTGATTAATTTTAGTTATATTATTTCTTGTGCACTCATCTTTATTTAATTATATTGTGAGTGCATTTTGTATTTATTTATATGGTATTTATAATGGAATACCTGGAAATAATTTTTCCAAAAAGTAAATAAACTATTGCATAGTTTGACGGTTTAATATATACTTTTATTATCAGCAATTAGTAGCTGGTAATAAATGATCGGGAAATAATCAGGAGTAAGGCTATGAGCAAGTCTTCGTACACAAAAAAAGATAGACAAAGATTGCTCCCACAAAAGATTAAAGAGGATCCTTTTTTGACAGATGAGGAGCTGGCGCACTTTTTCTCTGTCAGTGTTCCAACTATAAGGCTGGACAGACTTGAACTTGGAATACCCGAACTAAGAGAGAGGATTAAAAGTGTTGCAGAGAAGAACTATAGTAAGGTAAAGTCCCTGCAAAGCAAAGAAATTATTGGGGAATTATTGGATATTGTTCTAGGTAAAAGTGGAATAGCCATGCTTGAAACAAACGAAAACATGGTTTTTGAGAGAAGTAAAATAGTAAGAGGTAATTACATATATTCATTTGCAGAGTCACTGGCGATAGCTGTAATAGACGCTAATGTAGCCCTGGTGGGAGTGGCAAATATTAAGTATAAAACACCGGTTTATGCAGGGAGCAAGCTTATTGCAAAAGCAGAAGTACGCAGGGTTAGAGAAAAAAGCCATATTGTATGGGTTAAAATAACTGAGAAGCAGAATGAAGTTTTCAGGGGAAAGTTTATACTTGTTTCAATTGAGTAATAATAGGAAAAATTATAAAGTAAAAATAATTTTTTGAATGATAATCTATGGAATATGGAATACGGGAGTGAATTAAGTGCTTATATTAGTTGATGCAATGGGTGGAGATAATGCTCCTGAAGCGATTGTAAATGGATGTATTGATGCAATAAATAGTAAAGATGGATTTGATGTAATGCTTATTGGTGATAGTGAGCAGATAAATGAAGTTCTCAGAAAGAAAAAATTTTCAAGTCCTCGGCTTAAAATTTATCATACCGATGAAGTTATTACAAACGAAGATATTCCGACTAAAGCCATTAAAACAAAGCAAAACTCATCCATGGTTGTTGGTTTTAAACTGCTGAAAGATGGTGAAGGAGATGTATTTCTTTCAGCAGGAAATTCAGGTGCCCTGTTGACAGGTGCATTACTTATATTAGGCAGAATAAAGGGCGTTGACAGGCCGGCATTAGGTGCTGTTATTCCAGCTAAAAACGGAAATGCATTGATTATTGATGCTGGTTTGAATTCTTCCTGTAAACCAATTAATTACCTTCAATTCGGATTATTTGGCAGCTTGTACATGAAAAAGCTTTATGATATAAAGAATCCTACCGTTGGATTGCTTAATGTTGGAGCTGAATCGGGCAAAGGCAATGAGTTAATAAAGCAGGCTTATGGGCTTCTATCAAACTCAAATCTTAATTTCATAGGAAACATAGAGGGTAAGGACATTCCTGAAGGTAAAGTACATGTTGCGGTTTGCGATGGATTTACGGGAAATGTTTTATTAAAGTTTTATGAAGGTGCTGGTACGTTTTTCTTTGGCTTAATAAAAAGTATTTTTACTCATAATATTTTCACAAAACTTTCTGCATTGCTGCTGAAGAAAAATTTAAAGAATTTAAAAAGTTTGTTAGATCCGGATGTTTTGGCAGGTGCACCTATATTGGGAGTTAACGGCCTTGTAATTAAAAGTCATGGAAATTCAAAAGCCAGGACTATAAAATATGCTTTGCTTAAGGCATATAAATTTGCCGAAGGATCCATGCTAGATCATATTAAAGAGGAATTAAAGAATTTGGAGGTTATAAGTAGTGGAGATTAATGGTAAAGCAGTAGGTATTCTGGGACTGGGAAGTGATGTGCCTGGTAAAGTGCTGACTAATTATGATCTAGAAAAAATCGTTGAAACCAGTGACGAATGGATTAAAAAAAGAACTGGCATATCTGAAAGACGGATACTGGATGAAAAAACACCTGCTTATGTTTTAGGAGTTAATGCGGCAAAGGAAGCCATCAGGAATGCTGGTTTAACCCCTGAAGATATTGATTTGATAATTGTTACCACGGAAGCTCCTGATTACCTTACGCCGGCAACTTCATGCATAATACAGAAATATTTAGGAGCGACAAAAGCAGCTGCTTTTGATTTAAATGCCGCATGTACAGGCGCAATGTATGGGATGACAGTAGCAAAACAATTTATTACAACAGGATATTATAAATATATTTTAATAGTTGCCTGTGAAGGCCTGTCCAGAGTCGTTGACTGGGAAGACAGAAATACCGCTGTTTTGTTTGGAGATGGTGCGGGTGCTGCTGTACTTGGCCCGGTGGAGAATGGCTATGGAATAATGGCTACATATCTTGGTTCAGATGGGAGTCTGGGGCATAACATCACAATTCCCTGCTGCTACATTAACGAAGATGAAATATCTAAGCGAAAACATGAGAATAAACGCGTTTTATGGATGGACGGCGGTGAAGTATTTAAATTTGCAGTAAGGGTGATGGTTACAGCAACCGAAACTTTGTTAGAAGATTCTGGCATTTCCCTGAATGATGTCAAACTAATTATTCCGCATCAGGCAAATATCAGGATAATTGAAGGCGCTTTAAAACGTTTAGACTATCCAATTGAGAAGGTATTTATTAATCTTCATAAGTATGGCAATATTTCCTCTGCTTCTATACCAGTTGCATTGCATGAAGCCTATAAGGGCGGACTTATAGATAAAGGAGACTATATTATTTTGGTTGGCTTTGGAGGAGGATTAACATGGGGTTCTATGTTAATTAAATGGATTTGATTGATTATTTACCACGATTTGATGGAGGTAACAGGCATGGGTAAATTAGCGTTTGTTTTCCCGGGGCAGGGAGCTCAGTATGTGGGAATGGGTAAAGATATTTCAATGAAATATAAAGCTTCGGATAGAATTTTTGACGAAGCATCTGAAGCATTGGGCTATGATCTTAAAAAAATTGTTTTTGATAGTGATGAAGAAACTTTAAAGATTACAGAGAACACACAACCTGCAATATTATCCACAAGTATAGCATGCCTTCAGCCATTCATTGAAAAAGGCATAATACCTGATGTAGCTGCGGGCTTAAGTTTAGGAGAATATTCTGCTCATGTTGCAGCAGGAACTATCAGTTTTAAAGATGCGGTCAATCTGGTAAGGATAAGAGGAAAATTAATGCAGGAAACTGTCCCTGTGAGAGTAGGGACTATGGCAGCAATAATAGGATTAGATGATAATACTGTAATAGAACTTTGTAAGGAGGCCTCTTCTGTAGG
The DNA here is from genome assembly GCA_012840395.1 of Clostridiaceae bacterium. NCBI lineage: Bacteria > Bacillati > Bacillota > Clostridia > Eubacteriales > Clostridiaceae > Clostridiaceae bacterium. The sequence continues at coordinate 113,117 of DULL01000110.1, forward strand.
CGTAGTTGAGCCGGCTAATTTTAATTGCCCCGGTCAGGTGGTCGTATCTGGCGAAATAAAGGCTGTTGAAAAGGTTGCAGAACTTAGTAAGGAAAAAGGAGCCAAAAGAGCATTAATTCTTCCAGTGAGTGCACCTTTCCATTGCAGCATGCTGAACGAAGCCAGCGAAAAACTGGCTGTAGAGCTTGAGAAAATTCAATTTCATGATATGAGCTTTCCTGTAGTAAGTAATGTAACCGCAGAATATATATATGATAAATCGATAGTAAAAGATCTTTTAATCAAACAGGTGAATCATCCTGTACTTTGGCATAAATCTGTTGTTAATATGATTAGCCAGGGCGTTGATACTTTTATTGAAATAGGACCTGGAAAAGCTTTATGTGGCTTTATTAAAAAGATTGATAATAAGGTTAAGGCTATAAATGTAGGAGATGTTGAGTCGCTGGAGAAAGCATTTAGTGAGCTGGGAATATAAAGGATAAATGAATATTTACCTAAGGAGGTAATATACTATGTCTTTAAAAGGGAAAACAGCCCTTGTTACAGGAGCAGGAAGAGGTTTGGGAAAAGCAATTGCATTGAAACTTGCACAAATGGGAGCAAACATAGTCCTGAATGATATTGTAAATTCAGATTCTGTTGATTCTACAGCAAAAGAGTTTACTGAGGCAGGTTATAATGTAATTGTAATAAAAGGGGATGTAAGAAACACTGAAGATGTTGAAAATATGATGAAGAAAACTGTTGAAGTATTTGGAAGCCTCGATATTTTAGTTAATAATGCAGGAATAACGAGAGATACTCTTTTACTTAAAATGACAGAAAAAGATTGGGAGGATGTTATTGGCATTAATTTAACAGGTGCTTTCATTTGCACAAAAGCAGCTGCAAAAATAATGGTAAAGCAAAGAAGTGGCAAAATAATCAATATATCCTCAGTAGCCGGAGTAATGGGTAATCCTGGCCAGGCAAACTATTCAGCATCGAAAGCAGGATTGATTGGGCTTACTAAATCAACAGCAAAGGAGCTGGCTTCAAGGAATATTACATGTAATGCTGTGGCACCGGGACTTATTGTAAGTAAAATGACAGATGTATTACCAGATAAGGTCAAAGAAAACTATTTGAACAGCATTCCGCTCAAAAGGTTCGGGACGCCTGAAGATGTGGCTAATGTTGTTGGTTTTCTTGCATCAGATGATTCAAATTATATTACAGGTCAGGTAATACATATTGACGGTGGGCTGGTAATGTAATAATATCTTTAGTGTAAAAGGCACGGACTTTTACGCTTGGAATAATCATTATATTATTGTACCCTTTTCGAGAGGAGGTGAAATTATGATTTTTGAAAGAGTTAAGAAAATCATTGTTGAGCAGTTAGGTGTTGATGAAGACGATATTACAATGGAATCTTCCTTCATAGACGATCTAGGTGCTGATTCATTAGATATTGTTGAATTAATAATGGCCCTTGAAGAGGAGTTTGAACTTGAGATACCTGATAGCGAGGCTGAAAAGATTACTACAGTTGGTGATGCTGTAGAATATATTAAAAATAATACTTAAAAAAGTCCCTTTGAAAGGGACTTTTTTAGTAATTTACATTTTTATCCATTTAATATAATTAATAAATATATAAATATACATTTTTTTATATTACAGCAAAAATAATCTCACTTCTGTAAGTAGAAGATGGATTTTAAATATAAACTAGGGTAAGAACTACCCGGTGTGAGACTGGTGGACGCAGTAGGTAACTAGGTAACAAGGCGTATGAAGCGAGAATCTCCACTTTCTGTTAGAGGGAGTGGTTCAATGCCCTTTAAGATAGATCATTAGATCCATAGATTATTCAGGAGGTTACCATGAAAAGACGAGTTGTAGTTACTGGTATGGGGGTAATTTCACCTGTTGGCATAGGAGTTGAGGAATTTTGGAATTCAATTAAGGCAGGTAAGTCAGGAATAAGCCATTTAACCAGGTTTGATGTTACAAATTACCCAGCAAAAGTTGGCGGAGAGATAAAGGATTTTGATCCGACTAAATATATTGAGAAAAAAGAAGCAAGAAGAATGGACAGATATTGCCAATATGCCGTGGCAGCTGCCATAATGGCTCTAGAGAACTCAGGCATTGATCTTGACAGTATAGATCATGATAGAATGGGAGTAATTGTTGGTTCAGGCATCGGTGGAATTGAAACTTTGGAAGAACAATATAATGTTTTAAATACAAAAGGCCCTGGGAGAGTTAGTCCTTTCTTTATACCAATGATGATCGCCAATATGGCATCAGGGCAGATAGCTATAAGATTTGGTGCTAAAGCGATAAATGAATGTGTTGTTACAGCATGTGCTACCGGAACAAACGCCATTGGAGATGCTTATAAGGTAATCCAAAGAAATGCAGCAGATATTATGATCACTGGAGGAAGTGAAGCTTCAATTACACCTTTGTCAGTTGCAGGGTTTTGCAGTATGGGAGCTCTTTCTAAGAATCCTGATCCTGAAACAGCTTGCAGACCATTTGATTTAGATAGAGACGGTTTTGTTATGGCTGAAGGGGCTGGAATATTAATTCTTGAGGAATTAGAGCATGCAAAAAACAGGGGAGCCAATATTATAGCTGAAATAGTCGGATATGGATCTAATGATGACGCATATCACATAACGGCTCCTTCTGAGGGTGGAGAAGGTGCTGCAAGATGTATGATGGAAGCTATAAATGACGCAGGAATTAGCCCTGATGAAATTGGCTATATTAATGCACATGGAACTTCTACAGATCTTAATGACAGAACTGAAACTATGGCGATAAAAAAGGTTTTTGGTGAGCATGCATATAAGTTGGCTGTCAGTTCAACAAAGTCAATGACTGGACATATGCTTGGTGCTGCCGGGGCGGTAGAGGCCATAATAACAGTAAATGCACTTAAAGATGGTTTTCTTCCCCCAACTATAAACTATAAAACTCCTGATCCAGAGTGTGATTTAGACTATGTACCCAACAAGGGAAGAAAAGCAGATATTCAGTACGCTCTTTCAAACTCATTTGGCTTTGGAGGGCATAATGCAGTTTTGCTTTTTAAGAAGTACTGATTCTAAGTACTTAAGAAAAGCTTTGGAGGAAATATGAGCTGTAAAATTCATATACCTGAAGAAAATATTATTGAAATTGAAAAGAGTATTAACTACACTTTTAAGGATAAAAGAAATCTAATATTAGCCTTAACACACAGTTCCTATGCAAATGAAGTGAAGGCCGGTAAACTAGATAATAATGAAAGGCTGGAGTTTCTAGGCGATTCAATACTAAATGCGACCATAAGTGAGACATTGTTCTTTAGATGTGAAGAATTAAACGAGGGTGAACTGACAAAAATCAGGGCTAATATTGTTTGCGAAGCCTCACTAAAAAAGTGTGCTGACAAAATTGAATTAGGTAAACATTTATTGCTTGGGAAAGGCGAAGAATTAACTGGTGGACGCACAAGAGCATCCGTTTTGTCGGATGCTTTTGAGGCTTTAGTTGGTGCTATTTTTATTGATGGAGGTATTAATGCAGTCCATAACTTTATTTTAGATAAAATGGAAAACATAATAAATGATTCGGTAAACGGTATTATATTCACTGATTACAAAACAACCCTTCAAGAAATTATTCAAAGCAGCGGAGATAAAAAAATAACATATGAAATTGTCTCAGAAAAAGGACCAGATCATGATAAGTTATTTGAGGCTGAAGTTCTGGTAAGCAATGATGTGATGGGCAGAGGTATTGGAAAAAGCAAAAAAGAAGCAGAACAGAATGCAGCTAAAAATGCTCTTGAAAAAATATCCAAGAACGAAAAATAATATTTCCTGGAACAATAAAAAACCATGATTCATCATACTGCCATTAACGAGTGACTTTACGCAGATAAAAATTTTTCTACTGTAGAAAAATTTTCTATTTATGCGTTATAATAGTCATTGTATGTAATTAATAATGGGGTGTTATATTTGTATCTTAAGAAACTGGAAATTCAAGGGTTTAAATCCTTTGCAGATAAAATATCATTAGAGTTCGGTTCGGGTATTACTTCAGTGGTAGGACCCAATGGAAGCGGAAAGAGCAATATTGCGGATGCTATTAGATGGGTACTGGGAGAACAGAGCATTAAGACTCTCAGGGGAAGCAAAATGGAAGATGTTATATTTGCAGGCACTGAACAACGAAAGCCACTGGGTTTTTCTGAGGTTTCCATCACTTTAGACAATTCTGATGGAGTGCTTCCTGTTGATTATTCTGAAGTTACAGTAACCAGAAGGGTATTTAGATCAGGTGAAAGCGAATATTATATCAACAAGACGTTATGTCGTCTTAAAGACATTAATGAACTGTTTCTTGATACTGGACTTGGAAAAGACGGGTATTCAGTAATAAGTCAGGGTAAGATAGATGAAATACTCAGCACAAAATCAGAAGACAGAAGACGTATTTTTGAAGAAGCTTCGGGTGTAATGAAATATAAAGTAAGAAGGCAGGAAGCAGAAAAAAAGCTAGAATTAACTAAACAGAATCTGCTAAGAATAAAAGATATTTCAAGTGAATTAGAAGCCCAACTTGAGCCTCTAAAGAAGAGTTCAGAAGACGCAAAAAAGTACCTTAGTCTTCGTGAGAAATTAAAAGAGTTAGAGGTTAATGTATTTATTGACTCAATAACAAAACTTAAGGAAAAAGTAAAAGAGTTTGACAGTCAGCTTGATTCAATTAAGGATGATATTTCCAGTACAAGACAGAAATTAGAAATCTTTACAAG
>DULL01000111.1 GCA_012840395.1 Clostridiaceae bacterium
AGTGGTGGGGTGCCGCCCAGGCTGACAAACCATATGGGAGATGCTTGTTGTCAAGGGCATTCCGGAAATACGCGATATCAGGATGATTCTTTGCTTCTTTTCCCTACAGTAAATTAACGCTATCAAAGCTTGGCGGAAAGCTGAGCAAGGCAACAAGGTGGATCATTTTGGGTGTTACTGCATTTAGTATTGTTTTTGCAGAAATAGTCACTTGGATTATAGCAATAACAGTTGTTAATGAAATACCATTTTCAGTGGGTATTATTTTTTACTTGCTAACAACACCTGAAATTATTAAAGCCATGGCACCTAATATTTTGCTCGGATGGTTTATGGGTTTCTTAGGAATCTTCCAGTTATTCAAGAGCATAGGGCAGGAAGTTGACTCGGTTCTTATGAGAGTGGAGAAAGCCTAAGGCTTGAAATTTTACAGTAAAAAACTATAGTTATATTATTAATAACGCCAGTGTCAATATGGTGGTTGAAGTAATCGATGTACTTCATTAGCTGGCATACACTATTATTATGCATTAAAAGATGAATTCCAAAAACCCATTGACATGTTCCAGCCTACAAAGTACAAGTCATACGACTTGGAAGATATAAAACTTAAGATAGTCCGTCTCCGGAACATTCCACAGGATTGGATGGTCCGGGGCCTGCTGGCGGGCTTCAATCTGCCTGAGGGATACGGAGGCATCTTTTGCAGCATTTGCCAGTACTTTGCGGAATAAGTCATCTGTCATGAAGTGGCTGCAACTGCAAGTGGCCAGATATCCGCCCCGGGGCAGTAGCTTCATTGCCTTAAGGTTAATTTCTTTATATCCGCGGGCAGCGTCCTGCACTGTTTTGCGGGATTTGGTAAAGGCCGGTGGGTCAAGGATGATATAGTCATAGTCCCGACATTTCCGCTCTGCCAACTTTGTCAGCAGGTCAAACACATCTTCACACAGAAAATCCATTTTTTCGTCCAGCCTGTTACGTACGGCATTTGCTTTTGCCATGTCAATGGCTGATGGTGAGATATCCACGCAAGTCACATGCTCTGCTCCGCCTAGTGCTGCATTAAGGCCGAAGGAGCCGGTATGGGTAAAGCAATCCAGTACCCGTTTCCCCCTGGCAATTCGGGCTACAGCTGCGCGGTTATACTTCTGGTCCAGGAAAAAGCCGGTTTTTTGCCCGTTTTCCACATCTACAAGATATCTCACACCGTTTTCGCATATCTCCGTCACAGCGGATTCCGGAGCAGGTATGCCATCGGACCGGTGCCAGTCCTTATACTCCGGTAGCCCTTCACGTGTACGAAGGGCAATATCATTGCGCTCATAAATGCCGGTGACAGTTTCACCCATTCCAGTAAGCACATCCCAAAGGGCACGGTAAATAGTATCCTTGACAAGTTCCATACCAAGGCAGGTAATCTGCACGGATAAAATATTGCCGTAGCGGTCCACTGTCAGCCCTGGCATTTGGTCAGCCTCACCATGAATCAGGCGGCAACAGGCGAAGTCTGCACCAGGCATGACGGTTTTGCGGTAATTAACGGCATATTCTACACGACGGCGCCAAAAGCGGGCGTCAAATACATCATTGGCGTTGCGTGAGATAAGTCGGACGGTAATCTTGCTGGCACTGTTGTAAAAGCCCGTACCCATAAAGGCGTTTCCGGCAAACACATCTACCAGCCCGCCATTTTGAGGCACATCCTCTGTTTTGCGAATCTCTTCCCCGTATATCCATGGATGCCCGTTCTTAACACTCCGCTCTGCCTTAGGAGATATCATGATTTTTGGATACTGCCGTTCCTGTTTCATCTATGTCACCTTTCGTAATAGGTTATTTTTTCATAATAGAATTATTTTTATGCGATGATGATTGTACCATATTTATTTTCTGCCTTCAACGAGAAGGCAGAATGGATATAAGATGATTTCCAGATAAAAGTAATTTTCATTGAAATTACAAATTTTATTGAATATAATATTTTACATAACTATATTTTGTCGAATTTGAGAAAATAATGCTGAAAAAAGGCTCAAACGTATACAGGAATTTTTGCGAAAACAAAAGAATTGCTTATGCTTCCGAGATTTATTATCTGCGAGTCATACATGATGGGTTGTTTGATGAATAATATGGCGAGGAGATGATAATATGTTAACTGCCATCAAAACAACTTTTCTAGATATTTTAGTTAAGATCTACGATGCCTGGTCAAGCCATGCAAAAAGTAAAAATAATAATATATCAATTATAAAATTTTGTATAGTTATTCTGGCTGCATTGATTCTACTTTCATCATGCGTTTCCGGAATTAAGCCGGAAAATACATCCGTAACGGTACCGGAGCCGCCCTCGGTTATTGAGTCCACTATAGAGCCTGATTCAAATCAATATTCACTTCCAGATGGATTTGTATATGTAACTGATGTAATCCCAATAGCACAGCTCGAAATTCGCTATTTTAGTAATGATAATTTTGTAGGTGCAGTGATTGACGGATATGAAGCACCGAAGGCTATACTTACCAAAGAAGCGGCTCAGGCACTTAAAAAAGCGGCAGATACACTGTATGAACAAGGATATTACATAAAAATTTTTGATGCTTATCGCCCGCAAAGGGCTGTTAACCATTTTATACGCTGGGCACAGGACCTGGATGATATAAAAATGAAGGGAAAATATTATCCTGATTTGGACAAGTCTGTATTGTTCGAGCTGGGTTATATTGCAGAAAAATCCGGACATTCGAGAGGAAGCACGCTTGATCTGACATTGGTTGAGATATCTACAGGTGAAGAACTGGATATGGGCAGCGGTTTTGATTTCTTAGGTGAAATTTCACACCATGACACCCATTTAATTACTCCCCAGCAGGAAAAAAACCGGAATATTTTGCGGGATGCCATGGTAGATGCCGGGTTCGAAGTTTATCCCGTAGAGTGGTGGCATTATAAGTTAAAGGACGAACCTTATCCTGATACTTATTTTGATTTTCCGGTTAAATAAATTTTGTGGAGTTATTGGTAGGGAGCATGCAGAACCTGCGGGAAGAATTATTTTCGTGTAAGAAGATGATATTATTCTATTTGAATGATTTAAAGGGATCCTATTGCTTAATGGATGACTGTTTCAACAACATGATACACAAAAAGTAAGCTAAAGCAGAGCACCTTCGGAAATGACGTCAGGACATATAGATATATAATATGAAGTTCACCATTTGAGTATGCTTTAGAGGAGAAAAAAGATATTATGGTAGTATCAGGTGTACTTCAAAAGGCTCAGACACATACGCAGATCGGATAAGAATCTGAGTAGACTAATGAAATATGGCGATATTTAAGAATTGCAAAGGGTTTAAAAAATATCTGGGGGGATACTGCTTTGAACATATTAAAAATGTTACTTAGTCTTTATCTGGTTCTTGCGGTTATATTAGCTCAGTTTTTCGCCGCCTATTTATTTTCAAAGGGCAGAACCAGCTATCGAAAGGCATTCTCTGTCTTGGTTTTATGTATCAGTGTTTATTTATTTGGTTATTTAATGATTATTAACAATAACAATCTGCATGAAATGATTTTTTGGAATCAGATTCAATATTTTGGATTGCCTTTTATTTCCGTACTATGGCTTTTGGTGGCTCTTCTTTACACAAAAACCATTTATTCCCTGGAAATCCTGATGACACTTTTACTTTTTACTGTGCCTATAATGACTTTCTTTATACGACTCACCAATCCCTGGCACCATCTTTTTTATAAAAGATTGGAAATAAGGTGGTTTCTTGAATATAAATCCTTGTATATGGAAAGAGGTCTCTGGTACTATGTTAACATTTCTTATACCATATTGTGCTTGCTTCTTACTGTTATCATATACTACATAGGATACCTGAAGAATAAGGCCGGCTATACCAAACCTCACTTTTTTGTTTTTTTATTTGCTTCTTTACTACCTTTCATAGGTATAATGATGATTCTTTTCACATACGATGAGTGGACCATTGATTATTCTGCTTTAATAATGCCTGTTTCACTGCTTATAATTAGTTATGGAATTTATAAATACGATTTTTTGGAGATAAGAACTTTGGCTCGAGAAACAATCTTTGAGAACAACTTTGCTGGTATGTTAGTATTGGGCCCGGGGAAAAGGATAGTAGACTACAATAAGGCAGCCGAGAAATTTTTTAAAGCAATAAACATTTCATTGAATAAATATCCCATAGAGCATATTCTTAATCGAGAGCCAAAGCTGTTGGAAATTTTCGAAAGTGAAAACAGCCGTGATTTTTCTTTGGTGATAGATGGGGAAGAACGGTTTTTTGAGATAGACGCGGTGCCTTTAGGGGATTCCCATGATGGTAACACCAGGATGCTTAAATCTATTCGTGATGTTACAGAAGAAAGGAAAATACAGGAGAAACTGAAGTTTTTGGCTACTATAGATTCCTTAAGCGGCCTCTATAATCGGGCGGAATTTATGAACTTGGCCAAAAGGGAGTTTGCCAGGACAAAGAAGAATAATGAGGAACTATCATTGATGATTATGGATTTGGATAATTTTAAGATTATCAATGATACCTTTGGACATGCGACAGGAGACGAAATAATTCGTGAAATTGGAAGAATTATAAAGGCTAGTTTCCGAAAAACCGATATTGCCGGGCGCATAGGAGGAGAAGAATTTGCTGTGGTTTTAAAGAACGCCTCTATAGAAGAGGCGAAAAAAATAGCGGAAAAGTTTCGGGAGACTGTAGCCGGGAGAAAAGTATTTTACGGGGGGCAGGAAATTAGTTTTACGGTGAGTATAGGGGTGGCGGCAATCCGTGACAAAACCGGAGATATTAACGATATTGAAGATATTTTAAAAAAGGCAGATGACGCCCTGTATAAGGCAAAAGCTAAGGGTAGAAATTGCGTTGCGGTTTAAGTAAAAAAAGTACAATAATAAAGCTTTTGATATAATAAAATAGGTGCAATCACATAGTTCTTGATATAATTAAGTTGAGTGTTTCTAACTTACTTAGGCAATATTTTGTGCTGAGGAATGGGATGAAAAGGAATGGATCAGAAGGAACTTGAAACATATTTTCGTTCATTGGACCGTTCATTTTTTGTGGAAAATGGCATGAAAAAATATGCAGCTCTGGATGAACCTTTGCCTATTGGCTTTGGGCAAACAATCTCCCAGCCAAGTCTTGTGTTGGAAATGACACGGCTTCTGGCGCCGGAAAAGGATAGCAGAGTCCTGGAGATTGGAACAGGTTCAGGCTTTCAGACAGCCATTCTTGCAAAAATCTCAGCGAAAGTTTTTACAGTAGAAAGAATTGATAGATTAATGGAAAAGGCTAAAAAGAGACTGGGGGCATTGGGTTTTTCAAATATCTATTATAAAGTTGGGGACGGAAGCATTGGTTGGCAGGAATATGCTCCCTATGACAGGATTATGGTAACTGCGGCAGCACGTGTTTTACCGGATGAATTGATCAATCAATTGGCAAACGGCGGCAGGATGGTTATTCCAATCGGCCCGCCAGATTTGCAGGAACTTAAGCTTATTACAAAGACAAGTAATGGAGATATACACATCAAAACAGTGGAAATGGTCAGATTTGTAGAACTTAAAGGGCAGTATGGCTGGAAAGAATGATAAAGGAGTGATTAGTATGGATTCAAGGTAAAGATTAAAACGTGCAATCAACCGCGAGAAAATTGATTGTATTCCTGTAGGCCCATACATGGGAAATCACTGTGCTATCGTTACTAAACAAAGCTGATAGATTATTTACAAAAGCGGATAAAATGGCCGATGCTCAGATAAAAGCATGGGAAATATATAGCCAGGAGTTCTATGTTGGAATGTATTTAATGTAAGAAATGCAAGAGTATAATTCATAGGAGTAAGCTTCGTATTTGTCAAAAATATACATTTCTAGTCACATCTCTTTTTTTATTTCTTCATTTATCAGAAGCTATAACCGTAAGATTGACATATGTATAAATTATTACATATTGAGTGATTATAGATATTATATAAAAAGGTAATGTATGCAATTTCAACATATGAACCATATATAAGATTCTTCTTTATCTAATATATAAAAATAAATCAAATTAGGAGAAAGAATCATTGTGAAGTTTAGTATTTTTAAAAACAGATTTAAATCAGAAAACAGTAAAGATTCAAAAATCAGTGAAGAAATTACTGAGTTTAACAATGAAGAAGTAACTACTGAAAATATTAAGAGTGTTTTGTCAGATAGTGCAGATATTAATTATCAGGTACATTATATTAATGGCAATCGCAATCTGCCTGTTACCGTAGTCTTTGTTGATGGCCTGGTAAATACAAAGATAGTAAATGATGATATACTAAAACCTTTGGTGCAGGAAAAAGTTTTGGAGGAAGTAAGAAATTATAAAGAAATTATTGATCTAATAGAGCACGGTATAATATATCATACTTCCAGAATAGTACGAAGCAACCTGGGAGATACTCTTGCAGATATTTTATCTGGTTCAGTTGCCTTGGTATTTGATAAGGAGAAAAAAGCTGTTACATTTGACACTAAAGGTTTTGAAAAAAGACCTATTACTGAGCCGACAACTGAGAGCGCCCTGAAAGGAGCCAAGGACTCATTTATTGAAGTGATCCGGGTGAATACTTCGCTGATACGCCGTAAAATACATACACCTTATTTACGTATTAAGGAAGTAATAGTAGGAAGACAAACAAGAACTCCTGTTGCTGTTATTTATATAGAAAACTTAACAAATCCTAAGATTGTTGAAGAAGTTATAGAGCGTTTGAACAATATAGACATTGACGGGGCTACCACTGCAGCAAGTATTGAGGAAAATATTGTAGATAATAGTCGTACTCTATTTCCTTTAGTATTAAATACTGAAAGAACCGACAAATTTTGCCATAATTTATTGGAAGGAAGGGTAGGCTTAATTATCGATGGATTACCGACAGCTTATATAATTCCTGCGACTATAGACATGTTTTACCAGACTCCGGAAGATTATGCTCAAAATTATATTATAAGCTCTTTTCTCAGAACTTTACGGTATATAAATTCGTTCATAACATTGGTGCTTCCCGGGTTTTACATAGCGGTAACCACATTTCATCAGGAAATGATACCAACCGTACTTGCCATAACCATCATCAGGAGTAAAGCGGAGGTACCCTTTCCTACTTCTACTTCTATATACTTTATGTTATTAGCCTTTGAAGTTTTAATTGAAGCTGGATTTCGTCTTCCAAAAACAATCGGTCAGACGATTTCTATCGTAGGAGCTTTGGTGGTAGGACAGGCTGCAGTTCAGGCAAAAATCATATCACCTGTGGTTGTAGTCATTATTGCCATTTCAGGCATGGCGGGTCTTACAATGCCAAACCAGGATTTTTTAAATGCTCTTCGAATTTGCAGAATACTGTTTGCGATATTCGCAACTATTGCCGGTTTGTATGGACTTTCTTTAGGGTTTTTGTTACTGGTATACCACCTGAATACACTTGAAACTTTTGGTGTGCCTTACTTTTCTCCTTTTGCGGCAAATGAGGGACGGGATATCACAAAGGATACAATTATTCGTTTACCCTTGTACTTAATGAAAAAACGTCCATCAAATCTTAAAACATTAAATAAGAAACGACAGAGATAGGTGTAGGTTATGAGAAAAAGTTGTATTGCTATAGTGTTTTTGCTATTAGTTGCGAATATTACAGGATGTAGGAAAAGTATTCTACCACAAAGAAAGGAAATAGGAGATTTGCAGCTAATTCAAGTTATTGGAGTTGATAAATTATCAGAGGATACTGATAACTTTATGTTAACTGTAGCCAGTAGAAATCTTGAAGAAGGAAGCGGACAGCAGACTTCAGGAGGCACAGGGGAAAAAGCTGGTGGTGATGCGCAAAAAGCTATAGTTTTAACTTCGAGAGGCAAAACCATATTTGAAGCAGTACGGAAACTCCAAACCCACAGCAACAAAACACTTTTTTGGGGTCATGCCGAATATTACCTTATAGGAGAGGAAGCTGCAAGAGACAACATTGCTAAATACATAGACTTTTTCACACGAGATCATGAACTTCGCATAGAGTCGAAAGTATACATTGTAAGAGGTTCAACTGCTAAAGATTTAATCGAGAAATATAATCAAGGTGACTTTTATATTTTTAATAAACTGGAAATTTTAGGACAAAACCTTAAATTGATGAGCAACTCGGAAGAAATGAGAGTTCATGATCTGATGCGCCTTGTAGATATTCATCATGAGTCTGCTCGTGCCCCTTGCATACGTTTGACAGATCGTGATAACCTGGAGGGAAAAAAGGTAAAGGATATAGAAATTTGCGGGTATGCAATTTTTGCCAACTTGAAACTGGTAGGATTTATAGATATAGACGTATCACGAGGTCTAAATCTTATTACCAATAATGTTGGGTCGTCTATTGTTGTAGTAAAAGACCTGAATGGTCAGAATGTATCCCTTGAAATCATTGACAGCAATACTGAGGTTATACCATTCTTCAGTGGTGATAGCCTGGAGAGTGTTACCTTGAAAACAAAGGTTATTAGCAATATAGGAGAAATACATTCTCAAATTGATATTGTAGACGAAAAATTGATATCACATTTGGAATCCCAGCTGTCAGAGATATTAAAAAATGAGATGGAAGAAGTTCTCAAAAAGGTCTTGGATTTCAAGTCCGATTGCCTCGAGATATGTGATAGAATCCGGTTGAAAAGACCTTTGAAATGGCACAAAATTGAAGAACAGTGGATGGAGATTTTGCCCGATATTAAGTTTAATATACAGGTTGAATCAAAAATCCAAAGAAGTTATGAGACGAGAGAACATAGCGGAAGCATTGGAAGGGAATAGGTATGGTTTATTTAATATTAGTCATTGCTATAGTAAGCATAAAGGATATTAAGTATTTAGTAACCCAAAACAAGAAAAAGGATTTATTTGTATATATAATTTTGATGTTGCTGGTCAGTGCATTCGGCATCTTTTACTATTTAAACCCGGAACTTGATAGTTTCTCGAAAATTATGCTTTTATTAATAGGGAAGGAGGGTTGATTACAATTTGTTGTCCTCAAGAGAAAAAATTTCAATGCGTCAGGCAGTTATCCTTTTCCTCTTGCTTGTATTTTCCCAATCTATACGGCTTTTGCCCACTTATGTAGCAAGGATAGGAGAACGAGCCGGGTGGTTGACACCTATTGTTTCAATTTTGCCATTTATTTTCCTTGTGTATATCATTCAAGAGATATTTAAGAATAATAAAGAGGCAAATCTTTCAGATATAATTATCAAAACTTTAGGTAAAACTTCTGGAACTATATTATTATTTCTTTATCTTATATGGATGATGGTTTCCCTTGGTATATTAGTAAGGTATTTTGCTGAAAAGTTTTTGACATCGGTGCTGCCTAATACACCTATGAGCTTTTTTATTTTGACTATTCTTGCAGTTATTTTCTACGCTATGCAAGGCGGAATTGTTTATATTTCCCGAACGGCAGAAATCCTGTTTTTGCTGTTTACGGTTAGTTTTACTTTTCTTTTTTTATGTACTGTACCGAATTTCAAAGTTATTAATTTATTTCCAATAACACACTATGACTTTTTGCCAATATTAAAGTCATCCTATTCTAATATCAGTATATGGGGTGCGTTTACATATATTTTCTTTTTTGGAGACAGGATAAACGATAAGGAACATGCAAAAAGATTTGGGCTGCAAGGTGCAGTCTATCTGGTTATTACAACGCTGATGCTACTGATACAAACAATAGGGGTGTATAGCTATTCCCTCGTTCAACGTACTTCTGCGCCTTACATTTCTGTGGTAAAAAGTATATCTTTATTGAGAACCATTGAAAGGATAGAGTCTATTTCTGTGACATTATGGGCAATTGCAGACTTTGTGCCTATATCCGTTACTATATATGTTATAGTTAGCATAATAAAATCACTTTTCTCTCTTTCTGAGGTGAAATCGTTAGTAAGTCCTATTACGATATTTGCTTTTATTTTTTCACAGTACATAGCTCACAATAGTTTTGAACTTGAAAATTTCTCAAACTATATTAGTCTGCCATTGGGTATAATATTTGGATTTATTTTTCCGCTAATTATTTTAATTGTAGGGAAGATAAGAAAGAAAATATAACTAAGCAAAGCATTTTTTGGGTAGCATATCCGGCAGCCCTTCTTTTCCATAGTTTTGTTTGAGGGTGGTGGCTGACCCACTGTCCTAATCTATCAAGAGTGTAATATAGCAGGAATGAGAATGTTAATTTATAATATTACATATATATTTCATTTATATTATTCATAAAGATTTACATAAAGAAAGAAGGGAGAAAGTTTAATGGATTTTAAGTTTTTAATGCCCACCGAAGTACACTTTGGTGAAGATGTGGTCTTAAAGAATAAAGAAGTTTTCAGAACATTGGGAAATAAAGCCCTGATTGTTACAGGAAGAAGCTCCGCAAAAAAGAATGGCTCATTGGATGATGTCAGCAGGGCGCTTTATCAAACTGGAGTAGAATATGTACTTTTTGATGAGGTCGAGGAGAATCCCTCTTTAGAAACTATAGAAAAAGGTAGCGAGATAGGAAAGAGGAATCATGTGGAGTTTGTTATAGGTATTGGCGGCGGTTCGCCCATGGATGCCGCTAAAGCTATAGCTTTATTTATAAAGAATCCGGAAATAAATAAAGATAATGTATTTAATGCGGGAAAGCTGGAAAGTATTCCAGTGGTAACCGTACCCACAACATTAGGAACAGGTTCAGAAGTTACTCAACACAGTATAGTGACTTCCCATAAGGAAAAGATAAAGAAAAACCTGGGGCAAAGTATTTTTCCCAAATTTGCATTTATTGACAGTAAATATACTTACAGTCTTCCTTATGATATCACTGTCAATACTGCCGTTGATGCTTTTAACCATCTGGTTGAAGGATATTTAAACACTAATAGTACTTATATGTCAGATATTTATGGAGAGAAAGGTTTTGAGTTATTTAAATACTGCTTTAAAAAATTAATAAGTAAAGATTTTAATCAGGAATTCAGAAAAAAGGCCATGTTTGCTTCATTAATGGGTGGAATACAAATTGCACAGAACGGGACATCACTACCTCATGGAATGGGATATTTGCTGACTTATTTTAAAGGACTTCCCCATGGACTTGCCAATGGCGTTTTGACTATAGAGTACTTAAAAAGCTTTAAAGATCAGACCAAGATAGAAAGAATGTTAAACATTATGGGGCTTAGACATTTACAAGAATTGGAAGAAATATTTAACAATTTGATTGATGTGAAGATTGATATAAAAGAAGAAGAGATAAATGAATATTCCAAAAGATTTATTACCAATAAAGGTAAGTTGAAAAATCATCCGGAAAAAGTAGAATTTGAAGATATAGTACGTATTTATAGCAAGAGTCTGCTTAAGAATTAACTTTATAGGGAGGACAGCTCTATGCATCACAAAATTCGAACCACAAAACTGCAGCAATTTATCAATATAACCAATAAGGTTGCCGAAGAAGTCAAAAACAGCAATGTACAGAACGGTATCGCAGTAATATATGTTCCCCACACAACAGCCGGAGTCACAATAAACGAAAGTGCTGACCCGGATGTTGTGCGGGACATGATTTATGCATTAGATAAAGCCTTTCCTGTACATGGAGAGTATTTTCATTTTGAAGGAAATTCCCACGCTCATATAAAGGCTTCTCTTATGGGATCCTCCTGTACCGTGATAATCCAAAACGGAAGACTTATGCTTGGCACTTGGCAGGGAATATATTTTTGTGAATTTGACGGGCCTAGAAACAGGGAATTTTATGTGAAGATCATTGAAGGCTGATTGGAATATAATGAAGTATAAGGATATTATATTACTGAAATTCAGACACAATGGAAAGAGCCTAGTGGATTGGTTATTGAAACTACCTCCTTTTAATCAGGGAGGTTTTTTTCTGGTATAGAGAAAACGGTTGATCTTTTTGATAAAATAGCCTTTTTTGATGACAATTGGAATTAATAGGCAATAATTCTAATAAAACGGCAATATGGGGGATTGACTTTACAAGACAAAAATAGACTAATAATTATTAGAACTCTATTTTTAAATTAATTGCTAAAACTAAAGTAACTTATACCGATTTTAATGGAAATATTGCAGATTGGTGTAAGGAGGCTTTATTTATGAAACATCTTAAAATATCGCAAATCTCACAAGAGAATCCCGGTTCTAATCTTACTTTAACATCTTATGACTAATCTTATGACTAGAAATGTTTTGAGTATCTAGAGCTATTTTGAGAAAATACAAGAACGCTCAATTAAACACAATAGTCCGGATACAGGAGGTTACGGTATGGAAAAGTGCCTGCTATCAATTGATTGGGACTATTTTATCAATACCACAAATAGCTGGGGCATTTACTTAGAAAATAAGAGAAACCTGGTTGACCGTTGGTATAAAAGATATATCCAGGCGAGGGCACGGGGAGAGGACATTAAAAATGCATTTCAGCTTTCTTCAGAAGTGGACATATTCTGGAATAAAATCAAGAAAAGCTTCAGATTTGAAAAGAACATAAAAGTCTATATTTCGGACTCCCATGCCTTGTCATATAAAATAGCCAAAGAAAATAAGTGCAAAGCAGTATACTTGTTTGATTCCCATGCCGACTTAGGTTATGGAGGGCTTTCATCTCTTAACTCAGAGGTAAACTGTTCCAACTGGCTTGGTAAACTCCTAAAAGATAAACAAATCAAAGAAGCTAATATTTTTTATAGTCCATATACAGCAGAAGAGCCAGAATATTTCAAACCGATAAATAATATTTATAACATCCGCTATAATGATTTTAATGTTTTGGATAAATCTATTGTAGTGTCTGTAATTCATATATGCAGATCCGGTGCCTGGACTCCTCCGTGGCTGGATAATAAGTTTATACAATTTATTAATGCTTTGGGATTTCCATATGAGATAGTGAACTGTCCGGTAAGGAAATGGGATACGGTAAATATTAGCTTATCAGATCAGATCTATTATTTAATGGCATAAGGATGTCTGTAAATATTTGCAAATTCCAAAAGCAGTTGTTTCTCAAGTCCTTATTCCTCGTTTTCTTTTACAATAATAACAACTGTCATAAAAAATCTGTTATAATTAAGATAATTGAAGTTTTTGCCCGTATGAATCACATGATATCCAAATGTAAGTGAAACAAAGGTAGTGTCAAAGAAGTTATGAAAACAACGAATTGAGATTACAAAAATGTAAATAAAATGAAAAAGTGAACCTTGACAGCAGAATAGAGTGGAGAAAATGAGTAAATATTTTGTGTTTGGAGGCA
>DULL01000112.1 GCA_012840395.1 Clostridiaceae bacterium
ACATAGAAGATGATCTCCTTTTCTGTTATTTTTTGTTGAGAACTATATTTTAACAGGATTTCATCTTCTTTTCTATTTATTTGGAACTATATTCCAATTTATCCCTACAGTAATTTTACTCTATGTTAACTTTTTATTATTCTTTTCCTTTTGGAACCTTTTCTAAACACTTCATATATACCCATGAACATCAAAAAAACACCGAAAATTTTTTTCAACGTCTCTCCAGGCAGGTTTCCTGCCAATTTAGAGCCTATAAAGGCACCTGCCAATCCAAATATAATTATGGGCAATGCCATTTTAAAGTCAATCCTCTTATTTTTTATATGTATGAATAATGCGATTATAGCAGTAGGAATAAAGAAGATCAAATTAACACTTTGGGCAATATGCTGTTCAGACCTGGTAAACAAAACAAGAGCCGGAATTAGTACTGTTCCGCCTCCTATGCCCATCCCGCTTATAATTCCTGAAATTATTCCGATAATAAAGAGCAGCACCTGAACCACCACAATTATATAATTATTATTTCAACTATTATTTCATCAGCATTCTTACTGCCGCCAGTATCATAAACGCTCCAAATATCTTTCTTAGTATGCTCTCAGGGCACAGATTCAGTATTTTAGCCCCGGCATACCCTCCCAACATGCCTCCGAGAATTACTTTATATGTAATACCCCAATCAACAAAATCATTGGATATGTAAAAAAATACACTTATAATGGTTATGGGCAGGATAACTAATATTGCCGTTGCATGGGCTTTATGTTCATCTGCGCTCAGGAGATGAACCATAGCCGGAACAGCAATAGTGCCTCCTCCGGAACCAAGAAGTCCGTTAATTGTACCTGTTATTAAGCCAATAATACCGGATATTACATATTTTTTTACTGCCGGAGATTTTATACCGCCCTTTAACCGGGTATTATCCGGCCGTTTATTATTCATACCATTACAAATTTTTTTTGGCAAAAAAATAACCCTCCCGCATGTTGGATAATACACTTTCCAAATTGACACTGTAGCATTAATTTGCCCAAAGAGTCATAAGTGTATTCAAAAGTAGTCATGAGAGGGTAATTAATTACTAAATTTTAATTTTATAGTCCGCTCAGAAATTGATAACACCTATCTTGAAAACCTGGCAAAATTTCATGGGCATAATCAGGATAAATCACTATATTCTTGACAGATTCTATTTTGTTATAGGCGGCAAACATGGTTGAAGGAGGGCATATATCATCCATCAGACCTACTCCCATTAGTACTTCTCCCTTGATTCTTTTTACCAGGTGCTGTACATCAATATACCCTAAAGTTGTGAATATTTCTTCTTCCCGGCTATGGGTTGGATCAAAAAGGCGGAAATATGACCTTATTTCTTCATAGGCATTTTTTGCAAGATCCATTTCCCATACCCTTTTGTAATCTGACAAAAAAGGATATATAGGTACCAAGCGTTTAATTCTTGGTTCAAGGGCAGCACAGGCAAGTGTCAGGCCTCCACCTTGTGAAGCGCCTGTGGCACCCACTCTGTTTTCATCAACCTCAGGCATGTTCATAACAATGTTTGCCAGCTGGGCAGTGTCAAGAAAAATATGGCGGAATAAAAGATTATCAGGAGAATCGTCAAGCCCGCGAATAATATGTCCTCTAAAAGTATTGCCTTTTACACCTCCTACATCCTCTGAAAGTCCTCCCTGTCCTCTGCAGTCCAGTGCGGCCACAGAAAATCCAAGAGCCACATATTCCAGCTTGCTTGCCCAATCTCCGCTGTTGCCGGTGTAACCGTGGAACATAAGCACTGCCGGATGAGGGGAAGGTGCGTTTTTAGGCCGCAAGTATTTTGCATGAATTCTTGCTCCCCTAACTCCTGTAAAATATAGATGAAAACACTCTGCAAAAGGAACCTGGAATTCGCTTGGCACCAGTTCCACCTGGGGGTCTACCTTCCTCATTTCCTGCAGAGCCCTTTCCCAATATTCATCAATATCAGGCGGACAGGGGTTCCTCCCTTGATAAACTTTAAGTTCTTCCAAAGGCATGTCCAGTATTGGCATATAGTATATCAACTCCTGTACATCATAATATTTGCCATATGCATGTGTCTGACTGCAATCTCTAAAAGGCTTTTCCGATTCATCCAGAACAGACCCTCAAACATAAAGCTGAGCATATTTTACCACACTTTTCAGTACCAGTTAACTTAATTTAGCAAAATTGTATTTATTATTATCTATCTTGTGATCTGTCAAAAGTTATACTCTTGTCTTATAATGCTTCCAATTATAAAATTAATTATTATTAAGAATAATGACTATAACACAACGAGACGTGGGACGTCTGTCGTTTCGTTATATACCTTGGAGGCCTTATGGAATATATTGATTTGAGAAGTGATACAGTAACTCAACCTACTCAGGAAATGAGAGAAGCTATGTACAGGGCTGAAGTAGGAGATGATGTTTATGAGGAAGATCCTACAGTTAAAAGATTGGAAGAATATTCTGCAGACATATTGGGTAAAGAAGCTTCACTGTTTGTACCAAGTGGTACCTTTGGCAACCAACTGGCTTTGCTGACTCACTGTCAACGCGGAGATGAAGTTATCTTATGGGAGAAATGCCATATTGTCGAACATGAAGTTGGGGCATCATCAGTTATTGCCGGAGTACAGCTGAGAACTTTTAGAAATCCCGGAAACATCGGTATGGAAGATGCAGCTCTGAGGGAAATTCAAAGCTTGATAAGAGACGATGATATTCACGAGCCCGGTACAGGACTGATCTGCCTGGAAAATGCCCTTTCTGACGGAAGGGTATTATCAATGGATTATATGAGAGGAGTCAGAGAAATCTCGCAAAAATATAATATCCCTATCCATCTTGACGGTGCGCGAATTTTTAATGCCTCCATATATTTAGGAGTTAATGTTAATAAAATAGCTGCCTTTTGTGACTCTGTAATGTTCTGCGTATCAAAAGGACTTTGTGCACCTGTTGGTTCAATACTCGCAGGAAACAGGCAGTTCATAAGCAAGGCAAAAAAGGGAAGAAAGCTAATGGGTGGAGGATTAAGGCAGGCAGGTTTCCTTGCGGCTGCAGGTATTATAGCTCTTGAGAAAATGAGAAACAGGCTGAAAGATGACCATGAAAATGCCCTTTTACTCGGTAACGAACTTTCAAAAATACCCGGTGTTAAGGTAAAAGTTGAAGATATCCATATTAACATGGTTTTTCTTGATATAAGCCAGACCGGATGGAAATCGGATGATTTTACAATTGAACTCCAAAAAAGGGGTATTAAGATTAATCGTCCTAAAAATGGGATAGTGCGCCTGGTAACACACTATCCCATAAACCGTAAGGATATTGAGCAAGTGGCAGGCATACTGAAAGATGTGTTAACCAGCAGGTTGTGAGGATTTAACACTTAAACCTGCTTTGCCCTGTTTGTTACTGCTGTATCCTAAAACTTAACCCTTCCTCATCAGTATCCACTACAACTTTGGAATTTTGACCCAATTCACCCTTTATTATCATTTTACCTATTTCTGTCTCCAGATGCTTCTGGAGGAAACGTTTTACAGGTCTTGCACCATATACAGGGGTGTAGGCAGTATCTGCAATATACCCCTTTGCATTTTTCGTTACTTCAAGGGTAATCTGCCTGTCTTCAAGTCTTTTTTGAATATCAGCCAGGGCAAGGTCAATTATTTTTATTATGTCTTCCTTAATCAAAGGCTTGAACATTACTATTTCGTCAATACGGTTAAGAAATTCCGGTTTAAAATAGAATTTCATTTCATTCATTACTCTTTCTCTGATTTCTTCCTTTATATCTCCCATTTCGTCAATACCATCCAGAAGGAATTGGCTGCCTATATTGGAAGTCATAATTATTACCGTATTCTTAAAGTCTACGGTTCTACCCTGACTGTCAGTGAGCCTTCCATCATCCAGCATTTGCAAAAGCACGTTAAACACTTCAGGATGGGCTTTTTCAATTTCATCAAACAAGACCACACTGTAAGGTTTTCTTCTTACCGCTTCAGTAAGCTGGCCTCCCTCTTCATATCCTACATATCCCGGAGGCGCTCCAATCAGCCTGGCTACTGTATGTTTCTCCTGATATTCGCTCATGTCTATTCTGGTCATATTCTCTTCACTATCAAAGAGAGCTTCTGAAAGAGCTTTTGCAAGTTCTGTCTTTCCAACTCCCGTAGGTCCCATGAATATGAAAGAACCAATGGGTTTTCTTGGATCCTTAAGGCCTGAACGCGCTCTTATAACTGCATCGGCTACGGCTGTTACTGCTTCATCCTGTCCAACAACCCTCTTGTGAAGTATATTACTGAGATTTAAGAGTTTTTCCCTTTCATTTTCCACCAGACGGGTAACAGGGATACCTGTCCATTTTGATACAATATCTGCAATTTCATCTTCAGTAACCTCTTCTTTTAACAACCTTCTTTCCTTGTTAGACTCCTGACGGTTTTTTTCCTCCTCCAGCTTTCTTTCAAGTTCAGGAAGTGTCCCGTGTTTCAATATAGCTAATTGATTGAGATCATAATTTCTTTCTGCTTCTTCAATTTGTCTTTTTACATCTTCTATCTTCTGTTTTAGTTCTTTTGAAGCCTGGATATTCTTTTTCTCAGCTTCCCATTGTGCTTTCATAGCATCAGCTTTAACCTTGAGGTCCGCTATCTCCTTCTCCAGAACCTGAAGCCGGTCTTTTGCATTTCTGTCATCTTCTTTTCTTAATGCCTGCCTTTCTATTTCAAGCTGCATAATCCTTCTGCTGATTTCATCAAGTTCAGAAGGCATGCTGTCTATCTCAGTCCTTATCATTGACGCTGCTTCATCCATTAAATCTATAGCCTTGTCAGGCAGAAACCTGTCACTTATATATCTGTTGGAAAGAACTGCGGCAGCAATTATTGCATTATCGGTGATTCTTACTCCATGGTGGATCTCGAATCTCTCTTTTAGACCTCTCAGGATGGATATTGTATCTTCCACCGATGGCTGCTCTACAATTACCGGCTGGAACCTTCTTTCCAGGGCGGCATCTTTTTCGATATATTTTCTGTATTCATCCAAGGTGGTGGCGCCTATGCAGTGAAGTTCTCCTCTGGCAAGCATAGGTTTTAAGATGTTTCCTGCATCCATGGCACCCTCTGCTTTTCCGGCACCTACAATATTATGAAGCTCATCTATAAACATTATTATTCTGCCCTGGGATTTCTCTATTTCATTTAATACAGCCTTTAGTCTTTCTTCAAACTCTCCCCTATATTTTGCTCCTGCAATCAATGACCCCATATCAAGGGCAAAAATTGTTTTACCTTTCAGGCCTTCAGGCACGTCACCTTTAAGTATTCTTTGGGCAAGGCCTTCTACTACAGCAGTTTTTCCTACCCCGGGCTCCCCTATTAACACAGGATTGTTTTTCGTCCTTCTTGATAGTATCCTTATAACTCTTCTTATTTCCGCATCCCTGCCTATAACAGGATCGAGTTTCCCTGCCCTTGCAAGCTGTACCAAATCTCTTCCAAACCTCGCAAGCGCCTGGTAGGTATCTTCAGGATTCTTTGATGTAACCCGCTGATTGCTTCTAACTTTGCTGAGAGCCGATAAAAATCTCTCACGATTAATGCCAAACCTTCTAAAAATATTCTCAGATGGAGTATTTCTCTCCCTTAAAAGAGCAAGGTATATATGTTCAACACTAACATACTCATCTTTGAATTTTTTTGCTTCATCTTCAGCATGTAAAAATATTTCGTTAAACCTTCGTGTAGCATACATGCTGGAAGCACTGCTTCCATATACCTTCGGAATTTTTTCCAAAGACTGCTCTACGTCTTTTATTATCAATAAGTGATTTTCGCCCATATATGAAATTAACTTTGGTATTAATCCATCCTCCTGGGTAAGGAGAGCATAATGAATATGTTCACCGTCTACCTGCTGATGTCCGTACCTTATTGCTGTTTCCTGGGCTAATGCCACTATTTGCTGCGCTTTTTCAGTAAACTTATCAAAATCCATGCAGAACCTCCTCATTTTTTGATATTTCTCTGGTAGCAGGGAAAGGAAAGCAGAGGGACGGTTCTTCTGCTTCCATGGGTGGAAGCAGAAGAACCGTCCCTCTGCTTCCGAAGAACCGTCTCTCTGCTTCCCTTTGCTTCCGCTTTAGCTATTACTTGATATCACCTTAAGCTGCCTGTACAATTCCTTAACTTTGTCTGATAATATCGCCG
Source organism: Clostridiaceae bacterium (assembly GCA_012840395.1). Taxonomy (NCBI): domain Bacteria; kingdom Bacillati; phylum Bacillota; class Clostridia; order Eubacteriales; family Clostridiaceae; species Clostridiaceae bacterium. The sequence goes on from DULL01000112.1 coordinate 6,269, forward strand.
GATTCATGATTCTTATCCTGAAATATAAATCTCCCCTGTTTCCTGTTCTATCTCTATAACCTTTATTAGCTACTCTTATTTTGCTGTCGGTCTGAATTCCAGCCGGAATCCTTACCAATATCTTTCCATCAAGGGTATCCGCCATCACTTCATCACCCAGAGCAGCCTGCCATGGCATCAGATCCAATGATGCAATTAGGTCCATACCATCCAGTTCGAAGTTGCTTCTCTTAAACTTTACTTTCAGATAGAGATCCCCGTTTGCTCCACCATTTACTCCGGGTTTTCCCTGGGATGCAAGTTTGATCTTTTCCCCTTCTTTAATCCCCTGAGGAATCTTAAATGAAATTGTTCTATCTTCTTTTCCTTTTTTCAGGCTGATTGTTTTACCAGTTCCAGAAAAACCTTCTTCTGGCGTGATTTCAATTTCAGCTTCAATATCATCACCCTTCATTGGGAAATTACTTGCATATCCTCCTGTATTAAATCCTGATGAAGCACCGGCAGTCCTGCCGAATATATTGCCCAAATCGAAATCAAAGGAGTCTCCTCCAAAGAACATGTTAAAAAAGTCACTAAAATCACTGTTTCCGCTTGTTCTGTACTCATAGCGCACATTCTTTCCAAATCCAAAATCGAAGGGGTCAAAACTGCTCCCATGAGTAAAATTAAAATTCTGGCCAAACTGATCGTATTTCTTTCTCTTCTCAGGATCTCCCAAAACCTCGTAGGCTTCATTTACTTCTTTAAACTTCTCTTCAGTAAATTTATCACCGGGCCGTGCATCCGGGTGATATTTCTTGGCAAGTTTCCTGTATGCTTTTTTTATCTCATCCTGAGTGGCATTTTTATCTACTCCTAATATCTTGTAATAATCTTTATATTCCATACCATTCCACCTTATCCATCTTAAACTTCGCCCAATTAAAAGTATACTTCTGCTAAGAAATATTCATTCAGTTTTATAGATATATTCATAGTAACTAATTTGCCGTTCCAGCTTATATGGTCATAAGGTTATTTAATTATTTGGTTATTCAAATATAGTTCAATTTAATATAGACTTTGACTATCTTTGACTATCATTATACTACTTTTCATATAAAATGCAATAGAATTTTCCAAATAGATTTATAGATTTTAAGACTTTACAAGATATTATGGTTTAGGTATGACTAATACCTGGCCTTCATATATAAGATTGGGGTTACTTAACCCATTGGCTTCCATTATAAGAGTATATTTATTGGGATCATTATAAAACCTGTTGCTTATGCTGTATAAGTTATCTCCTCTCTTAACTTTGTATTCAACAGGCCATTGATTATCACTACCTGTACTGCCAGATCCGGTGCCATCAGCCACCTGTCCTCCTTCAGTGCCTGATTCTTCACCGTTCTCTGTCAAGTTATCTTCTTCGTCGTCCTGATCAGTAACTTCATTTTCTACTGTTGTATTATTATCCCGGGTAACAGGGTTGTAGGTTGTAGTATCTGAACCTTTAGAATCAGCTATTAATCCCCAAAGTTTGTATGCTCCAAAGAGCAATCCAGCTATTATAATAATTGAAGTAACCACTGTCAGCAATTTCTGAAAAATTTGACTCCTGGCATTTATAACCTGGGTAATATTTATTGTCTTTCCTTTGAGATAACCAGCATCCTGTTCTTTAATTTTCTTTCTTAAGGAATCCACCTTTACCGTCATTACGGTAATGTTATCTTCTCCACCTGTTTTCAGGGCTTCCTTCAGTAAAAGATTAGATATCATATCAGTCTCATCACTATCAAGCAATTCATATATTCTATCCTCATCCACATAATCAGTAAGGCCGTTTGTACAAAGCAGGAACAGATCTCCTTCTCTTAATTCAAACACATCAGTTTTTCTGCTTTCAACCTGCCTGTTATCGGTAGACGACCCCAAACGGCTTGCCAGAACCTGTGCCTGCTCATGTGTAATAATACCCATTCTTAGCAGCCGTTCAGTTTTTTTGTAATCAACTGTAAGAGATTTCAGTTTTCCGTCTCTTAGAAGATAAGCCCTGCATCCTCCCGAATCAATTACTGCAGCTTTGTTATCCGATATGTAAAGCACCGCGGCTCCGCTTTTGCCTGCATCCTGCCTGCCATTTACGATATCCAGGCTATGTATAAGATTACTTGTTTCATCCATGCTTTCATAGAGTTTATCAAACTGATAGTAAATATCTTTTTGACTGGCTTTTTCTCTCTCATGGAATATTCTTAGTTCCTTGGTAAGAGATATGGGCATGCTTCTCTCATCAGTCTGCCTTTCCATATTATCGCACACTGCAAAGAGAAAGGATGATGCATTAGTTTCAATAGATACCTGGACATTATCAGTGTCATGTTCAAAGATATATCTGCCGTTAATGTAGAAGTTATCTTTATTTTCCTTTTTTACCATGCCAAGATGTGATACTACCGAAGCGCTAATTTTCATTTGATTATCCATTATACCAACCGCCTCTCCCCGCCGTTTGCAATATCGGCATAGTATTTATTACAGCTTGTCCAGTTATAGCCTGTATTTTATATCCTGAACAATTATATCTGGTCACGTCAATTCCGTCTATTCTGAACTTTTAAACATTATAACAGATACTTTATTATTCCAATTATACCAGAAAAAATAATTATTCCAAAATAAAATCACCAAAATAATCCGGACGGTGAAAATCCGGTTTCTCTATAAGAATAGGGTTCCAGCATCCATAATGTTCCTGATGTGAACAATCCCCACATTTATATAAATTGGCTTCCATCCTGTATCCTGATTTAAATTCGATTTTGCCATAGTATTTTTCAATAAAAGTAAATGGTATTGAGTATTGTACCGTCCAGTACTTCCCATTGTATTTATCTAATGTTTCAGGAGTTACTGAGGTTTTAATCTGAAATATTTTGGGATCAATGTCAGTTATAAAAGGCCTGTTATTCCTTTCTTCTCCAATCATAATCAGAAATGTGCCAAAGGGGTTCATCTCAAGATTTATGTACCTCTTGTCTTTTTCCGGATAAGGATTAAAGAAAAACTCCACACAACTGTCTTTATAGACGGGATCATTTGTATTCAAATAAGTTGCGGTTATTTTGGGCTCATAGGCTTTAAAGAAGACGCATAGCCTGCTTTCTGTATAAAACACTTGTGCGTAAACTTCAGGAGTATAAACATCACTCCATGGATAACAGTCTACATGGGCTTTGGGTACAGAATCCAGCTTTGAAAACGGATCACCTTCCATCTCAGATATTTTTACAACTTTGTAAATTTGCTTTCCTTTCTTAAATTCATCCATTGGCACTAAAGCATCACCCCTATCTATTATTCAGTTCTAATAGCATCAAGCACGCTGATTTTCATAGCCCTTCTTGCAGGATATAAGCCTGATATTAATCCTACCAGCATTGCAAATCCTATGGATACAAAAGCCAGCCATACAGGAATTATTGAAATATTATTAGGCTCATTGCCAGGGCCCATATATATTCCGGCTCTGTTCATATAACCTGAACCTATATAATTTATAAGTGCTGATGCGCCGTAGCTCAGACCAATTCCCAATATACCACCCATTAAACCTATCATGGCAGCTTCAAAAAGGAACAGTCTTTGTATGTCTTTCAACATGCATCCTAATACTTTCATTATACCAATTTCTCTTGTCCTTTCATAGATGGACATTATCATTGTATTGGTAATTCCCAGTGCCGCTATTAGAAATGAAATAGCACCTATTCCTCCTAATACTGTCTGTACTGTACTTGAGGTTTTCTGCATTGATTTTCTTATATCAGCAAGGCTGTAGGTTCCCAATTCCATTGCTTTTATTTTTTCCTGCACCTTGTCTACGTCATTGATGTTTTTTACCTTTACCCAAAGCCGGTCATAACCTTCCTGTTCATTCAAGATCACTCCGCCGCGGGTCTGCCCGCCCTGGCTCCTGTTGTATTCTTTTATCATCTTGTTAAGCTGGTTTATGTCCATGTATATATTGTAGTCTTTTTCTCCGTTGGACTGCTGGAGAACCCCAACCACCTGCAGTTTATATACTTTTGGAGTTTTATTGTTGTTCTGCCCCTGGGAGGCTCCTGGAGATCTTTTTTCTCCGTAACTCATATCAAAGGTCATTTCAATCTTGTCATTCATGACATCGACAGGAGGTTCATTGCTGTTGCTTATTCCATACACCATATAGCCGCCTCCGCGGTTATTGGCTTTGAAAAACTGCATGGCTACATTGCATCCGAAAACAGCGGCAATTGTATCATCTTCCTGGAGCAGTCTTCCCTTATCAACTTTAAAATCAAAGGCCTCCATGGTATTGTAATCAATGCCCATAACCTGGGCATATGCCATATATTTGCCGGAAATCAGCTTGGGATAGGCGGACACTATGGGCGTAACCGCTTCTACCCCGTCAATGGCGGAGATTTTTGCCACAATTTTGTCATCCAGTACCGTGGTTTTAGCTCCGCCCGCTCTTCCTGAACTGTCATCAGGATAGTAATAACGGTTTACAGTTATAATATTTAAGTCGCCCATACGGCGTAATTCCCGCTCGAAGCTTTCATTCATTCCTATTCCCAGGGAAAGCATGACCACTATTGAAGCAGTGCCTATAATTACTCCCAGTACTGTGATGAACGTTCTTACTTTTCTTCGGAAGAGATTTCTTGACCCCATGCTTATCAAGTCAAGGCTATTCATCAAGCATCATTTCCTTCCTTACCTTTATTTTTCTTCTAACTACTAATACTATTATCAATAAGATAATTAATAATGCCGTACTTCCGCCAATTATTACCGGAGTTGGTAACTTTTTCTCTATAGGCATTTCCCCTGGAGGAAAACCTTCTCTACCCTTTCCGTCTGGGAAATCATACACCGGCATCTCTATTACATTCATAGAAAATTCCTTTTTTATTTCTATCTGTTTGCCAGAGGCATCTTCAAATGTGAAAACAATGCTTCCTTTCGCTTCTCCAGGTTGATTGGGTATAATTGTGGTATCATAATAATCACTCCTGCCTGGTTCAAAATTGCCTACATAATAACCTGAGCCAAGTATCTGGAAATTTCCTTCTGATGATACCATAAGGTTATAGAGGGTGGATTTCCCCATGTTATAGAAATCAATTGATACAGGCATCGACTGCCCGACAAAAATTTCCATAGGGAAATTTACTTCTCCGGTAACAAGCCTGGGAGGCTGAAGCACCGGTATGCTCACCTGTTCCTTTGCTGTATGTTGATTGCCTTTTTCATCTTCATACTCAAAGCTTATACCCAATATATAAGATTTCTGTGCTGCATCAAATTTTGTAGTCAGCAGCACTTCTTTTGATACTCTTTCCCCGGGAGAAATATTTTCTACATAAAATGTGTTACTGCTGTTTGCCGGAATGAAAGTGCCGTCATCAGACATCAGGGTTATTTTTATATTTCTGACAGCCAAAGTCTTATTTGTATTCAGGAATTCCAGACTTAAGTTAAAATTGTCGCCGGCGCTTACCTGGGGAGGATCCACCTTGTAGTTGCTTACAATAATTCTCGGTATACTCTTCTGATCCTCTGTGCTTTCTTCCTCTTCCTTTTTCTCCACATATACCCCAACATACCTCAGAATTGACCCTCTGGTCAATTTGCCGTCCAGATAGTCATCATACTCAACATTTAATGCAATTGGATAATTTCTTGTTCCGGTATTTGGTATAGTTGATAAAGTAAAGCTTACTCTTTCCGACTGTCCCGGTTCTAATGAATCAATGATAATTGTATTTAATGATTTTGGGTAAATCTCCTTATCAGCAGTTACAAACACTTTCATGTTTTCAGCTAATTCTTTGCCCTTATTTACTACATCAAAGCTAATAGTAAAATCCTCTTCCGGTGCCAGTGTTTTTTCAGGATACTCCACATTTTCTATTGTAAGTTCAACCGGCTGCTTTTTCTCCTCTTCTTCTTCCTCTTTAAACACCGGAATAAATATCTGGCTTAATTCACTGAAAGAGTTGTTCTTCGCGTCTTTATATTCCATTTTCACCTGGAGGGGATAATTTCCGCCGGTAAGTTTTTTTGATGCTGTAATATAATACTCCACAGTGCTGTTCTTTCCGCCTTTTATTGATGAAACATATTTTACATCAGTGGAATTTTTTAAAGAAAACACCTCACTGCTTAGTCCTGACAGTGTAACTTTAATATCCCTGGCTTCCAGTGTTCCGGTATTACTAAGTACCAATTTAACAGTAGCATCCTCACCGGGAATTAACTTACTAGGACTGGTTATTATTCTTTCAATAACAAGCTTGGGAGGTTTATTGTTGTTTTGTACTTTGACCAGTATCTGCTCGGAAGAAGTGTAGTCGTACCCGAAAATGTTTGTATAGCTATATTTTATGGTAAGAGTGTAAGTCCCTTCTATTGCATATTGGTCTACTTCAAGTTCGTATGTAACGTTTGCGGTGCCATGGGCATCCAAAGTCCCTATATCTTTTGTAAGGTTTAATTTATCTATAATAAAAGGAAACCTTTCTTTATCTTCAACTTCAAGACTAACCTTTAAATTTTTTGCCTGACTGCTGCTGTTATTTCTTATAGGGAGCGTTAATGTTTCCGTCATTCCTGCATTTAATATGGGAATCTCTAAATCGCTTTTAACATTAATAATTGGTCTTACAGCATTGGGATCAATTTGTCCAGGTATCACAATAGGTTCCTGGGCACTAACTATGATAACATTGGTACAAAAACTAAATAATATTGCTATTGCCAGAATAAACTTGATTTTTTTCATTAGGAATATCCCCCTTTACTTCTCTGTTGTCAATGATCTTTGAAATGTTTCCGTCCAGTATATGTATTATCCTGTCAGCATAGGACGCAATATCCATATCATGGGTTACAATTACGAGCGTCTGATTGTGTTCTCTTGCCATTGAAGTAATTAAATCCATTACTTCTTTTGTGGTCTTAGAATCAAGATTTCCTGTAGGTTCATCAGCAAATACAATGCTCGGCCTTGTAACAAAAGCCCTTGCAATTCCAACTCTCTGCTGCTGACCGCCACTCATCTGGTTCGGCCTGTGTTTTATATGAGTGCCTAACCCAACAGCCTTTAACATTTCCATGGCACGCTTATCCCTTATGCGTTTGGGCACTCCTTTAAAAGCCAAAGGCAGACTCACATTCTCAAGGGCCGTTAATGTGGGCAACAGGTTATATGACTGAAACACAAATCCTATATACTTCTGCCTGAATTTAGCCAGAGCCTTTTCAGATAGCTTGTCAACATATATATTTTTAATTTTTATATGGCCTTTGGTAGGCTTCTCAAGACCTGCCATAAGATTCAATAATGTGGATTTTCCGGAGCCTGATGTCCCCAGAAAACAGCATATTTCGCCTTCTTCAATATTAAGATTGATATTATCAAGGGCAACAACTTTTTCATTGCCCAGTCTATAAACCTTCCTTATTCCGCTAATCTCAATAATATTCCCCAAGACCTACATCCCCCCTTCCGCAAGCTTCACCTGTAGTTTATTTCTGTTATTTATATTTTCAGGTGTTTCATTTATTGCTTTTAATAATTTTTATTTATTAACAATAATAAATTATATCACATAGTAAACATGGTAATTAAATAAATAGTATAATAGTTTACTTTTTTAACTATCTTAACATATTCTGACGTAGAAAAAATACAATAGTTCCGCAAAATTTTATAGATTGTTTATATTATACATTAACTTTTCACGTCCCCATGTTACGAGAGGGACGCACCTCAGCACAAAAGAAATCTTTACCCTGGTGAGGAGTGTCCCTCTACATTGTTATCTCAATCAAATGACTGCCTCCATTGTTTTCTAATGGAACATATCTGGATTTCTGAACCACTCCATCAAGTTTTATATTTTTAACACCTTTATTTACCCCGTCAGGATTATTTACCTTGATGATATACAAGGTATCCTTATATCTGTATTCTACCTTATATCCCGGCCAGTTCCTGGGTATACAGGGGTCGAACAATATTTTATTTCCTCTTATCTTTATACCCAGTAATACTTCGAAACCAAGCCTGAACATCCAGCCTGCCGCACCTGTATACCAGGTCCAGCCTCCCCTTCCTATATTGGGAGTCACAGCATAAACATCAGCAGCCATAACATATGGTTCAACCCTGTATCTTGCTGCTTCCAATGGAGTTCTTGCGTGGTTGATGGGATTTATCATGTAAAATAAATCCGTAGCTTTATCTCCCATTCCAAGCATGGCATAAGCCATTACAACCCAAATTGCCGCATGGGTGTATTGACCTCCATTTTCCCTTACTCCGGGAACATATCCTTTAATGTATCCGGGCTGCAGGTCACCGTCGCCAAATGGTGGAGTCAACAGCTTAATAAGCCCGTTTTCCCTGTCTACCAGATAATTTTCAACAGCCTGCATGGCCTCCTCTGTCCTGTTCTTTCTTCCTGCCCTTGAAATTACTGACCAGGCCTGGGCTATCGCGTCAATTTTGCACTCACTGTTTCCTGCAGAACCTAAAGGTTTTCCATCATCAAAATAGGCTCTTCTGTACCATCCTCCATCCCAACCGTGTTCTTCAACAGACTTAGCAATATTGTCAGCTATTCCTGCATATCTTTCGCTTAATTCAGTATCACCCTTGTAATTACATATATTTATGAACTTAGTGATAACAGTGTACAGGAACCAACCCAGCCATATACTTTCTCCCCTGCCTTTGTTTCCTACAGTATTCATACCGTCATTCCAATCTCCAGATCCCATAAGAGGTATACCATGTTCACCAAATCTAATACCTCTCTCGATGGCCTTTATGCAATGTTGATATAAGGTTCCTTTTTCAGTTGAGATCCGGGGAACTTCATATCTTTCATCTTCCTCTTCCAAAGGATCGCTTTCCAGATATTGAATTTCTTCTTCCAGTATACCCCAGTCTTCAGTAGCTGCAATATATTCTGCCGTTACAAAAGGCAGCCACAGGAAATCATCAGAGTATCTTGTACGTATTCCCTTACCTGCTTCCATGTGCCACCAATGCTGTACGTCTCCTTCAATATACTGTCTTGATGCATGAAGCAATATTTGTGCTCTAGTAGCTTGAGGCATAATATAGCTTAATGCCATTACATCCTGAAGCTGATCCCTGAATCCATATGCTCCTCCTGACTGGTAAAAGCCTGAACGTCCCCATAGGCGGCAGGATATAACCTGGTACAAAAGCCATCCGTTCAAAAGGATATTCATAGATTTTTCAGGAGTGTCAACTTTTACAGTACCCAGTACGCTCTCCCAGAAATTCGTTACTTTATTAAATTCATTCCTGGCATTTTCCACTTCTTTGAAATTTCCTGCGGTCATGAGAGCTTTTTCCTTGCTTTCAGCCTCACCCAGGATAAATATAATTTCCTTTTCCTCTCCAGGTTTTAAATTCACAATCACATGGGTTGAAAGGCAGGGATCAAATCCTGCTCCAACACGGCGGGACAGCATTTCTCTTCTTAAAGCTTCAGGCTTTTCAATGCTGCCCCCAATACCAATAAATTCTCCTCTGTCCCCAGTATATGAATACTGCTTTTCAGAGGAAGCAACAAAGGCAACTCTTCCTGAAAAATCAGTATTATAGGGATTATATGCCAATAAAACATCGCCTTCTGCATCATATTCCGTAATTATATAAGGAGATGAATGTCTGGTGTTAACTCCCATAACCAGTCTTACATAATACATAAGGGACAGTTCCATTTCTTGCGGTGTTGTATTTTTCAGGCTAATATGATTTATTTTTACGGACTGATCCATTGACACATAAACTGTATGTTTATGCTCTATTCCCTGGGTTATATTGTGGAAAGAAGAAAATCCCCAGCCATGCCTTATTATATATTCTCCGTTTCCTCTTGCAGGAGCAGGAGTGCTGCTCCAGTATTTTCCGTTTTTTTCGTTTCTAATATATATGATTTCCCCCGGGGTATCTGTAACAGGATCATTATACCAGGGTGTAAGCCTGTTTTCACGGCTGTTTCCAGACCAGGTATATCCTCCGCCGTTTTCGGATATTAAGAATCCGAATTTACTGTTTGATATTACATTAATCCACGGGGCAGGAGTCCTTTTCTTCTCATCAAGTATAATAACATATTGTTTATAATCCTTTTCAAAGCCTCCGTAACCATTATATAACTGCAATGAATTAACATCATAGTTAAGCTTGTAAGTACTTGATGAAGTTTCATTATATCTCTCATTTCCGGCTTTTTTTTCAGCCACATTACCGGCTTTACTTCCAGCTTTGTCTCCAGTCACACCGTTTGCTTTACTTCTAAATTTTTTCTCTTTATCCTCAGATTTTAGTAAAGGTGCAGCTTCTCTAGGCTCACTGAAAGCAAGCTGATCTTTCAATGGTCCTTCATCCCCTCTGAATACAATACGGGCAGCTGCATAAAGTAGGTTTTTATCCTCCTCATTTAATTCGGAAGCATTTAATATATATAATCCTTCAGCATGATGGAAAAATTCAGCCCTATAGGATGTCAAAGTATCCCTGGTGAGTTCCAGAAGGGGCTGGTTATAACTTTTCTCTTCTTCAACCAGCACCACCAAATCTATATTTATTCCTTTCATCCTTAAGTATTCTGTGCCTTTAATAAGAGAAATAGCCAATTCTATTCCATCCCTGTCAGAAACAATCATGAGCACAATTGGAAGGTCTCCTGAAATCCCAAAAGGCCATAAACCTGATTGTCCCTTTGTATTCCTGGCAATGGCATCAGCCCATTTCCTTCTAAGTGGACTTATGAATGTCAAAGGTGGCAGCATTTTTAAATATAGTTCTACTTCTTCATACTTGAAGTTAAGATACCTTGATTCAATCTGGCTTCGTGTCCATGCCAGTTCATATGCTCTTTCTATATTTTTCCAGTCTTTGTATTTTTCATTTATTTGAAGGAGTTCCTCCCTGCTTTTGCCGGTTGCTGTTATAAATGAGATTTTTGCCGTTTTGCCTGGTTCTATCTTTACTCTTCTTCTCAGGCTCATTATCGGGTGCAGTACAGAACCTGCAGTATTTGACAGGGGATGATCAACTCCCATGGCAAGAGGTTCCATTAAGTTTCTGTTTCTGCCTATAAACTTCATTCTGTCAGTTTCATACTGTAAGTCTCCTATTATTTCTCCCTCAGTTACTACAGAATGGATTATCCATCTTTTATCCTGGCTGTTACTTCTTGCCCTTCGTGAGGCCATAAGGCAATTATGTTCAGCAATAAATTCAGTAGTAATGAACAGGTCGCTAAAGGCAGGATGAGCCACATCTGAATCCAGATTATCCAGCACTACTTCAAAATAGCTGGTCACTTCAATGGTTCGTGAAGATTTGCTGAAATTGGTTAAGGATACACATCTTATTTCAGTATTATCCTCTGTGGAAACAACCACTTCTGTCCTTGTTTCGATATTTCCATCCCTTCTTACGTACTGGGCCTTGTCAGGTAAAAATTCCACCCTGTAGGACTGGGGAATGGTCTTGCAAGGCTCATAAGTAGCTGACCAATAAGTGTTAGAATTTAGATTCTGTATATATATGAAATAACCCTTTCCTTCACTTCTAAAATCTTCCCTCCATCTGGTTACTGCAATATTACCGAGCTTGCTGTATCCACAGCCTCCATCTGTAAGCATGATTGTGTAATCACCGTTTGAAAGGAGGTGAACATTTGGTACCTCTGAAGACGGCAGTCCGTATTTCCTTATAACAATACCATCCTCTTTTGCTATCTTCTTCAAAGGCCTGTATTTATCTTTATATTCTTTTGTTGCCACCGTTCTTGCCGGTATTCTCTCATGGAGCAGAAGTTCTGCTGCCCTGATTATAGGCTTGTTATGGAATCGCGCCTGCAAAATATTATTATTTAGATAGTTATTTATAGCAAGGAGTGACATACCCTGATGGTGGGCCATAAAGCTTTTCACAATATTGCATTTACGGTTGCCTGAGATTCTCGATGGTGTATAGTCAATAGCTTCATATAAGCCATAGGTTCCCTCCATGCCTTCAGAAGCAAGCATCTTAATATTGCTTATAACAGCTGAAGGGTCTATGGTAATGGCCAGAATTGAAGCATAAGGAGTTACAACCATATCATTTCCAAGGCCTCTTTTTAATCCTAATCCAGGTACGCCAAAGGCCTTATACTGGTAATTCAGGCTTCTGTCAAATCCATAATAGGCAGATTCTGAAACTCCCCATGGAATTTTTCTTTTCTCTCCATATGCTTTCTGAGCTTTCACTACAAACTTATAGGTTGCATCCAGAAGTGTATTTTCAAAGTTTTTCATGATTATCAGAGGCATAAGATATTCAAACATTGTACCTGTCCAGGACATAAGTCCCCTGCTTTCATCTAAGGCAGCCAGCCGTCTTCCCATGCGGAACCAGTGTTTTTTATCCACCTCTCCCCTGGCAATAGCTATATAGCTTGCCTGTCTTGCTTCAGAAGCAAATAGATCATAATGGGATTTATCCAAACGCCCTTCATCAACATTATAACCTATTGCAAAAAGCTGCCGTTTGGAGTCAAAAAGAGGTTCAAACCTTACACCCTCAGCCTCTTTTCTGAATGTTTCTATCAGTTCTTTAATTCTGCCATTTACCTTCTCTGTTTCTTCAAGTCCTTGAAGAGCAAGCCTTTTCAATTCATCCAGATTGTGGCCGGTTGCCTCATTTTGTGTCTCTGTCCCGGATTCTTCCTGAAGATTATTATGCTCACCGATAATTTGCAAAAGTCTTTTGTAAGCTTGTGACAATTCTTCAATACAAATATTTTTGCGGCATGAACTCAAAGCTTCTTCAATATCAGGATAATCAATACTATATTCTCCTGGCTCAATTGCCAATAAAGGCATCAGAAGATTTAACTCCTCTATAAAGCTTCTTATCATTGTAGTAAGTTTCGCAGTCCAGGATTTTTTCTTTCTGCGGTTATTGCCCTCTTGAGGTATACTGTCCAAAATTTGATTTAGAGTGTTTTTCCATGATATAAGATCAATAGATTCTTTTTTGAAAAAAGGCGACAGCATCTCCTGTATCTGTTCAGGAAAACATCCCTTTCCGGTATCTTTCCTTTCCCTGTTACATAACCTTACTACATCCATTATTCCAAACACATGATTTATATCTACCAAAGGCCTTTTCAGGTATTCTTTTAGTCCTTCCTCTGTAACCATCAGATAGCCTACATAATTTCCACTGTCAACAGTTGAAATATATCCCGGCCTTAATATATCCAGATTGGTTGTATTATACCAATTGTACAGGTGCCCTTCCCATTTTTCCAGTTTTTTGATGGTGTTCGAAGTTTTATCCATCCTTTCACACATCTCCAAGGTGCTTATAAACCCCAGGTCTCTGGCAGTTAATATTGACATTAACAACAAGCCTATATTTGTAGGAGATGTTCTGTGGGCAACTCCCTTGGGAGGGTCTTCCTGGTAATTGTCAGGTGGAAGATAGTTATCCTCTTCAGTAACCATATCTTCAAAAAATCTCCATATCTTACGTGCCAGCATCCTTATCTGGATAATATCCTGGATTTCCAGTTTAGATGTCTTTCTGGTATACTTTCCGCTTATTATAAATGCTATATAGGGAGCGGGTATCCAAAAAACCGTAGGTATAAATGCAACCCACAAAAACGCAGGTTTGTAAATACCAGCCACTACTATTGATATTAAAGCTGCCAAAGGAGATACCCACATTCTTTTCCAGAAACTAGCCGCGTCCTGTTTTAATCTTGCCTCCATGTCAGCCGCCGTTACCCATTCAAGCATATTCTTCCTGGTTAGCATCAACCTGGCAATAGTCCTTATTATGGCATCCAGCATTAAATAAGCCTGATAAGCCATGAAAGAAAACTGCAACACTATCTGATAAAACATTGCTTTCATGGAACTCATGGCAGTTGTACTCATGGAGCGCCTCGAAGAAAGGCAGTCTTCTAAAACAAAAACCCTCAAAATATGGACAAGGGAAGGAAAAGATATTACCAGCAGGGCAAATCCAAGCCATACCAGGCTGTTTCCCGGAAGGATGCTCAATCCCAGTATTATTAATACTAATAGTGATGGATGAACCATACTTCTTCTGAGGTTATCAAAAATCTTCCATTTAGATAAAGGTGACAGCGGATTCTTTACTTTCTCTCCCCACCTGTTTTTTACTTTTGTACCAAGCCAGGGTAGCAGCTGCCAGTCACCTCTTACCCAGCGGTGCATTCTCATGGCATAGGAATTATATTTTGCCGGATATCCGTCAATCAGTTGGATATCTGTTACAAGGCCTGTCCTCACATAAGAACCTTCCAGCAGATCATGACTTAAAACAGCATTTTCAGGTATGGTGTCTTTAAGAAGTTTTTGAAACACCTCAAGTTCATAAATACCTTTTCCGGTAAAAATTCCTTCTTTAAAGAAATCCTGATATACATCCGATACTGCTGTCGTATATGGGTCTATCCCGCCCTGGCCGGCAAATATCCTGGAAAAAAGCGTTCTGTTTGCACTTATTATATCTACTTCTATCCTTGGTTGAAGGAGGCCGTATCCTTCCACCACCACACCTTTTTTGTCATCTACTACAGCTTTATTTAGTGGATGAGCCAAAGTACCAATTAATCTTTTTGCTGCTCCCATAGGCAGGTTAGTATCAGCATCAAGGGTTATTACATACTTTACTTTCGGCAGTTTTTCAATATCCTGGCTAAGTATTTTAAAGCTGGTATTTTTTGAGCCTAACAGGAGTTCATTAAGCTCAACAACTGCTCCTCTTTTTCTTTCCCAGCCCATCCATCTGCCCTGGGATTTATTGTATAGTCTTTCTCTGTTAAAGTAATAAAATATTTCCTTATCTCCTTTGCAGTAAGTCTCATTTAATCTCTTCACGCCTTCCATAGCAATTTTAATAATTTCCTGATCCTCAGGCTCCTCCTTTTCTGAAGAGTCCTTGAAATCCCCGACTAATGCGAAGTACAGATTCTTCTCCTTATTTGAAAGATAGTGGATTTCCAGTTGTTCAAGAAGTTCCTTAACCCGCTTTCCATTTGGCAGAAGAGTGGGAATAATCACCATAGTACTCATTTCATCAGGAATTCCGTCTTTCAGGTTTAGCTTAGGTAATATTGAAGGCTTAATAATACTGCAAATTGCAAAGTTCATTGAAAAAACAGCAAGATCACTGGCAGGAATTATAAGCACAATTGCGGTCAATATCTGAAGGACTATGGATTTACCTCCATAACTGTTCATTGAGTAATCAACCAAAAATTTAACGATTAATGCGGTTAATAATATAATAATACCTATATAAGTGGCAACAGGGTGTTTTTTTATCAGTTTTGCCACAAAATCTAAAATTCCGGGCTTATATCCTATCTTTTTTTCAAGATACTCCCTGTTTTTATCCATAAGGTAAAAGCCTATATGGTTTAATTTTCTCCCGGAGTTTTCATCATCAACTACTTCTGCGGCACATTCCACAACTTTTCTTGCAACCAAAGTCTCTGAAGTATTGTATTTCCCAGCCAGTTTTTCTACAATGCTCCTATAATAATCTCTGGATTCGAAATCCATTTGAGGATATATTCCTGAGGGATCTTCATTTAATATTTCCTCAACCTGGCTTAATGCTTCAAATATCTCTACCCAGTCCATATTTGAGATCATTTTAAGACTGGTTATGGTGTTTCCTATGGTAACCTTTAGAGCTGCCTGATTCTGATGTTCCATGGCAGTAATTTTTTCAATTGATGAATTAACATCTTTTAACTTCTCATTAAAGAGCGCTATAATCTTCGGAGTTGATTTTACTTTACCTCTTAATTTATGAAAAAAGTGCTCAACAAAAGCAGGTCTTAAGTTATCAACCTTTTTCAGGTAATCAGTTAGAATGCTGATACAATGTTCTTCTCCCTGCTTTAAACACTGTTCAAGTTGTTTTATTAGCTGTTCTGCCTTAATTTTTTCTTCATAGGTTTGCATTATATGAAAACATATATTTCTCAACATATCGATAAGTGCAATTCTGATCATAAAAGCCAAGAACCATAGTTCAGCAACAGAAAGCAATGACTGGGTCTGATAGGCTTTGATAAAACTGATTATATTTTTTTCGTCCAAATTCCCATCATTATGTACTACCATTTCAAGCGCTATGGCATAAATTCTGGGTAAGCCCCTAAGATATCCTTCTTTTAAAATAGGCAATTTGGTGTATGATTTGTCTGCCAGATTCCGTCTTATATCCGTCATCTGTTCTTCAATTATATAAAAATTATCCAGAAGCCATTCTGCAGCAGGAATGGTAGGAATATCATTTTCAAATTCAGCACTTATTTTTTCATAGACTTCCCTGATATATTTATAATTTTTATTTATTCTAGATATAAATAATCCTGAAAATCTGGCACTTTTCTTTATTACATGCCTGCTTCCTATTTCGATCGCATGTTTCTGGGCATCCTCAAAGCCCAGAATTGCATCTGTTACCTCTATATTTTCCAATTTTCTGTTTCTGTTGCTTCTTGCCATATAAACTGCAGCACAAATCAAAATCAGATATATTACTGCATGTATAAAATCCATCCTATCGAATCACCACTCCCAAAGGATTTTCTTCGTAAAATAATAAATGGCATGTAAAAATAAGGTTTCCAGAACTAATAAAAATTATTCCCAATTCCCTTATTGAACTATTAAATGGGAGACAGTGATTGATATTTTTATTTTTTATTTTTTATTTTTTATTTTTTATCATAAAATATTAATTTTATTAATTTCAAAATTAAACACAGGCAAGTTCAAGATCTACTTATATATTCCTCTCCTCAAGAAGTATATCAGATACTGATACTTCCAAGCCTTTTGCAAGCTTATCCAGCGTTTTTTTAGAAGGATTTTTCTTTTTTCCCCTTTCCAATTCATTTATATAAGATTGGGAAATTCCCGAAAGACTTGCTAATTGCTGTTGTGTCATATTTCTCAAAATTCTGTAAAATTTTATCTTATTCACTAAAAATACCTCCTTTATCCAATATTATATAACATTTAGCTATATTGTAAACATAATAATATTGCATAAAGATATATTTGAGCGAATTTTCTTCTTCTTCCTTAGATTTCCACCACTTGTTTTTAATAATCTTGAATTTTCTTGTAGCTGGAAATATAATATAGCTATTAGCGATATTTTTTGTAATTATTATTCATAGTAAATGGTGATATGGTGAATCTGGGAAAAAACATTGCCAGGCTAAGAAAACTAAATAACATTACATCAACAGAGCTTTCAAATATTGTAGGTATAAAGCAGCCTTATTTAAGCCAGATAGAAAATGGAAAGCGTTCACCTAGTCTTGATGTGCTGCAAAGCATCGCAAAGGCTTTAAATACAACTGTTTCAGAGTTACTTGGTGAAGTACCCGAAACGCTGCCCGATAATATGAAACGTCTTGTAGATACAGTCAAAGATCTTAACAATGATCAGATCGATGCTATAATAAGCATGGTTAAAGAGATGAAGGCGGGATATAAGTAAAAGAATATGGTTCAAAGTCTCATTTCGACTTTGAACCATATTCTACCAGGCCAATTGCAGAATCCTACCCGGCATATTCGCCTTCCTTACTTAAATGGTTGGAACTTTTTTCTTTGTTGTCCTGTCTAATAAGCAAAGACTTCGGAAGATCAATATAGGGTTTATTTAATCAATGATAAGAAGGAGTGAGCCTATAATATGAAACTGTCTAATAAGCATTTAATTTTATTTGTATCTTTTGTTTTGGTTGTGGTGCTGTTTGTCTTATATGGGATTAATTATCCTTTGAGGCAGGTTGCTGCAAAAGAAAGTGTAAATGAAAGTGTGGATGAAAAAGATAAGAGAGTAATCAATGTATCCGGCTTGGGCATCATAAAAGCATCTCCTGATATAGCCTATATTACACTAGGGTTTGTAACTGAAGATACTGATGCAAATGAGGCACAGAAGAAAAATGCCAAACAAATGGATAAAATTGTGGCAGCTATAAAAGACCTGGGCATTGAAGATGAAGATATTAAAACTGTCAGCTATAATATTTATCCAAAGTATGACTATGATAGAAATACCGGAGTAAGCAAGATTATTGGATACTCTGTGAACAATTCGGTACAGGTAACTGTAAGGGATATTTTAAAAACAGGAAAAGTAATTGATATAGCTTCAGAGAACGGTGCAAACACCAGCGGAGGTATTTCCTTCGGTTTGAGCGACTATGAAGGCTATTATAATAATGCTTTAAAGGCTGCTGTTGAAAATGCCAAAAAGAAAGCAGATATTATTGCAGATACCTTAGGAGTATCTCTTAAACTGCCGGTGTCTATTACAGAAAATAGTGGTTATCAGCAACCACCCACCGTTTATTATAGTAAAACTATGGACTGGGCTGCAAGTGATGAAGCAGAAAGAGTCACCACTCCCATAGAATCAGGAACTCTTGAGATAAGAGCAAGCGTGGCGGTTATATACGAGTATTAAGTCCGTTGTCTATGTGTATTAAGCTCATAGTGCATAAGTATGCATTTTTACTAACCTTAATACATTTTTGAGATTAAATACTCCACAATCCTTGAGGGAAGAAGTCGCTTAAGAAACACAAATACTTTGTATTTTATGCCCACCACTTTTCTAATTGGTGGGTTTTTTCTTTTTATTAGTTTTAATACAACTTTAGCCACACCTTCTGGTGCAGGGCCATTTATTTCATCTCTAATCATGGCATTTACAGACTTTCTGAACCTTTCACCATAAGCTGAATCCTCCTGCAACGCTGCTTTTGCTGTTTGCCTGTTATCTGTGAAGCTTGTTCTGGTATCTCCAGGTTCCACTAAACAAACTTTAATACCAAAGGGTTTTAGCTCTATTCTCATTGCTTCTGTCACTAATTCAAGAGCACCCTTACTAGCGCTGTACATGGATTGAAAAGGTATTGAAAATTGTGCAGCAACTGAACTTATATTAATAATAATGCCGCTTTTCTGTTCCCTCATTATAGGGATTACTTTACGGCACATCCTCAATACTCCAAAAAAATTGGTGTCAAACTGCCTGTATGCCTCCTCATGGCTTACATCTTCCACCGCACCGGCCAAGCCAAATCCAGCATTATTTATCAGTATATCAATTCTGCCTTCTTGCTGAATTACATAGTTGACAGCCTGTTCAACAGATTCATCGCAACATACGTCAAGTTGAATCATTTTTATAAATCCGCAATCAGGGCTATCTGTGCTGCCTCTGTCAAAGGTTGTATTATCCCGTGACATTCCATGTCCGGCAGCATTACTCCTGGATTCCATATTCATAAGGGGTTGTTTCCTTGAGGTCCCATAGACCCTGTAACCTCTTTGGGACAATAAAGAGGCAAGACATTTACCTATTCCTGATGAAGCTCCAGTAATCAGTACAACGTTATTTTTGTCGGAATTATGAACCAGCATGAGACCATCACCTTTCCAAACCCATGTTTTCCTTTAACTGTCTTACCTTGTTTTCAATTTCAGGCTTTGACTCCTCCATCAGCTCTTTATAAAATCCCTCATACTCGTAAGTAATGTTTTCTCCGCTTTCTATCCCTCTTATATAGCTCTCGAGAAGTTTAAAATCTTTTTCATAGCAATGGAATGAATTAGCTCTATGGGCGTAGGTTCCCATTTCTACATTTAATTTATCTGCCACTTCTTTCTGTAACATGATAAATGCAAAACAATTCATAAATGTTGCTTCTGGTGCATCATTACTTCTCATAAGCACCTTCATATGTAATTTTCCCTCTCTGATAAAGAACTGTATATGCTGAAGGCAGGCAGGACTTGTATTTCCTTCGCTGGTATCCTTCTTCCAATCCCGAACATCAATAACTGCCCTGCGGCTATATGGATTTCTTTTTAATTCATTGTATATAAATGGAAGCTGTTCAGCTATTCTGTTGTGGTACGTATAATCCCAGCCATGTCCTATTCTGAAATCCAAAATTCCATAAAGAACTTCCTGCCTGTACTGTTCCAGATCTGAGTGCCCTCCGATAAACAACTTGCTTATCATTGGTTCAGCAAGAGGTTCTTCAACAAAAATCGTCATGCTGCATTCCTTCTGCTTTTGATTATAATCGGGGCAATCTGTTATCTCACCATATTTGTAAAGAGCTTCTAAGGATTTGTGGTAGGCCTCTGCCAAAGTTCTTCCTGTAACAAACAGTTCTTTCATTTGCCTCTCCCCCTTGTGTGAATTGTCGCAACTTTTTGTTTTCTAAACTATATCTCTTCTAAGTCTATTCAAAGTTTATAATTTGAGTGTTATAATTTGTTATAATTATTTTTTAATTGTATCATTCAAAAGTGGCAGGTTCAATAGTGTGCACTTTACAATAGTTTTAATCATCTTATTATTGTATTATTATTGCAATTATCCCATAATATTATATCCGCAATCTACATACATTACCTCTCCAGTAATACCTCTGGACAAATTGCTGAGCAAGAACACCGCAGCGTCTCCCAGGTCATCCTGGTCTATTTTTCTCCTTAAAGGTGCTTTTTCCTCAAATACATCAAGAATAGTCCCGAAATCTTTTATTGCTTTTGAGGATATGGTTTTTATTGGGCCTGCTGAAAGTGCATTTACTCTTATGTTAAACTGGCCAAGGTCATAAGCCAGATATCTTACACTTGCTTCAAGTGCCGCTTTTGCGACTCCCATTACATTATATCCTGGAAATACTTTTTCAGAGCCCATATATGTAAGTGTTACTATACTGCCCCCCTCACTCATTAATTCTGCTGCCCTTCTGCTTACTGCTACAAGTGAATAGGCACTTATCTCAAGCGCATGGTTAAACCCGTCTCTTGAGGTATTTATAAAACTGTTATGAATATCTTCTCTTTTGGCATGTGCAATTGCATGTACCAGGCCGTGAATTTTTCCATATTTTAACTTTATTGCGTTAAACAGATTATCAATTTCATCATCCGAAGATATGTCACACTGATAAATTTGTGCTTCAAGATGCTTTGCAAGTTCGCTGGCGCTATCCTTCTCTCTTTCACCCTGATAGGTAAGCAGCAGATTGGCTCCTTGTTCTTTCGCAGCTTTTGCTATTCCCCAAGCAATACTCCATTTGTTTCTCAATCCCATTATCAATATGTTCTTATTTAGTAATAATGATCCCATAAAAACCTCCCACATGAATTTCTGTTTTTTTATTTTTATATGAATCAACAAGACGTCTTTATAGAATTAGAGTATTCATATTATATAATTAATTTATTCATCATTGAGTTAGTCTATATAATAACATTTTTTTATTTCATGTCAAATAGAATTAAGTATATTAGCAAATATCTCTTGGATTTTTGTATGCATTTACCAAAAAAAGCAGAGTACTTATCCAATATTTGGATGAAATATTGAATTTTGCTTTTATTAATAATATAATTATAGTCTAATACTCTTTTAATAAGTGATATGTAGTAACACTCTATTATTTTTTTATAATATTTTATTAAATAATATTTTATTTTTATATAATTGAATGGAGTTTGGACCTTTCTCATGGATCGTTTTAAATTGACCAGGAATATAGCTATTACAGGAATATCAGCGAATATTGTATTGATGATTATTAAGCTGGTTATAGGATTTGTCAGCAACAGCCGGTCTATGATTGCCGATGGTTTTAATAGTGCTGGTGACGTATTTGCTTCAGTAATGACTTATGCAGGAAACAAAATAGCCAGTAAACCGGAAGATAAACAACACCCTTATGGACATGGTAAAGCAGAGTATATTTTCTCCATGATAATAAGTTTTTCATTGCTTGTTGTTTCCTATAAAAGCTTGTCAGGATCTGTAAGTTCAATAATACAAAAAAATGTTTTTAACTTTTCCTGGTGGCTGGTAGCTGTGGCTGTAGCTACTATATTGATAAAAACATGCCTGTTCCTTTATACCAGGCATGCCGGCCGGCGCGAAGACAATTTACTTATCATCGCAAATTCTGAAGACCACAGGAATGACATTTTAATTACTCTCTCAACCCTTTTAAGCATTATTTTTGGAGTATATAATATATATTGGCTTGACGGTATAGTTGGTATAGGAATATCCCTTTGGATAGCTTATACAGGTATAAGAATTTTCCTCAGTTCCTATAATGTCCTTATGGATACAACTATTGATAAAGTAATGGAAGAGAAAATAATTAATATTATAAGCCTGGTTGAAGGCGTGGACCATATAGACAGCATATCGGCAAAGCCAGTTGGTGTTAATTATATTTTAATAGTAAAAGTATCCGTTCACGGTGACATGTCTGTAAATAGCAGTCATACAGTTGCAGCCCGCATAAAGCATAATCTAAAAACCCTTAAGAATGTAAGCGATGTTGTAGTGCATGTGAATCCGGTGTAACATGAAGCATGGGGACGGTTCTTTTGCTTCTTTCATCTATGTCCACTTTTGATGGAAGTGTCCTAAAGTTTGTGTAAACCTCTAATCTGATGTAAGATAAAATTACTCAGTTTGGAGGTTTTATTTATGGCAAGAAAAAATGACAGTCAGCAAAAAGCAGCAATGCGGGAAATGATGCG
>DULL01000113.1 GCA_012840395.1 Clostridiaceae bacterium
CGCATCATTTCCCGCATTGCTGCTTTTTGCTGACTGTCATTTTTTCTTGCCATAAATAAAACCTCCAAACTGAGTAATTTTATCTTACATCAGATTAGAGGTTTACACAAACTTTAGGACACTTCCAAATTAAGCAAAGAAGATATATTGATATTTTTATAATTAAACATTTGTCTCACTTTACTTTGTATTTCTTCCCTTTGCATCTAGCCCTATCTACTTCAGAATGATCACCTTCTGTTAGTATTCCATATTTTTCTAATACTCTTGAATATAATACTTTGCAATGACCACAATAGTCGTAATATGGCTCCATGTGTTTTAGTTTCAGCAACATTCCCTTCGAAGGACAATAGCGCATTTCTGTAGTCAAAACCTGTTTCTCATCATCATACATCATTATAAAATCAGCAGCTTCTTCATTAAGGGCTTTACTCCAGTATTCCCAACAACCATCCATACCTTTCTCTTCAACTAGCTTTCCAAGCAAATTTGCTACGTATGTATCTGATATATGTTCCCAATACTTTATTACTGCATCATGTCCATCTTTTTCATCAATATACTTAAATAGTTCACTATATAAGGGAATAAATTCTGTACACGATATCATATATTTTACCTCCTTGTAAAGAACCGATATTTTGCACTACCATTTTCTTCGTTATAAAACAAAAGCTCAAAACTAATATCTGCCAAATCTGCAATAGTTTCATTAACAGTTCTCGTGGCTTCGATATACCATTTAGAAGGTATATGCCCTTGCTTTTTCATATATGTTACGCCTGGGCAACTATCAACGTCAACAATTAGTTGATTTTTGCTCATCTCAATCTTTAAATGCTCACTATATTCTTCTGCTTCATATATCTTTTCAATATGCTCTTTCAAAGCAATCAAACCTCTTTTTTTGATGTCATCTACCAAAGGAGCATAGTATGCAGAAGCAAATTTCCTAAGATATTCTTTGACACCATTGTCCCCATATTTCTCTCCAACATAGGCAATTCCGATATCAGCAGAGATATGAAAATCCCTGTGAAGGTATTTGTTATCAGATGCTCTTCTATCCATAACATGTATTGTCATAAGAAATCACATCTCCTTTATCACATATTATACTTTAAACTATCCTTTAATTGCACCAGCTGTAAGTCCATCAAGTAAATTTCGCTGAAAAACTGCATAAACTACAACTACTGGAAGTATAAATAATACACAAGCAGCACACAAAACACCCCAATCAATTTTAAAACCTGAAACAGGTTTAAATGTCAACATGCCAAGAGATATTGTTTTCCTCGACGGCGTAGCAATAAAAGCTAAAGCTTTCATATATTCACTCCAATAATCAAGAAAACAAAAAACTCCTGCTGTAATTAAGCCAGGTTTTGCGAGGGGTGTCATTATTGATATTAACACATGAGTATTGCTTGCTCCATCAATTCTTGCTGCTTCCTCCAAATCACTTGGTAGGGTTTTGAAAAAAGCTGTGAGCACAAATACACAAAAAGGGATTGTCGCAGTTGCATAAGACAATATAAGAATAAAAAGCGTGTCAAAAAGTCTAAATACTCTAGCCATAAGGAAGAGCGGTACTATTCCTACTATCTGAGGTATTAATAAACCTATTAAAAATAGAAAATATAGTTTGGGGCCAGATTTCATTTTTCTTCGTGCAATAGCATATGAAACCATGGTACTTAAAGATAAAGTAAGAATTACAGAGGTAACACAGACAATTACGGTATTCAGAAAATACTGGCTAATATTAGCTTGCTCAAAAGCCAAAACATAATTATCAAAATTAAGCCTCCTAGGTAATGCCCATATACTTTCATAGAATTCTCTATTTGTTTTAAAGCTGTTAATAAATATCATTAAAAATGGAATAATGACTATTATTGAATATAATATTAGTATAAATCTAATAAAGAAAGTACGTCTAAAAAACTTTAATCTCTTCAATTCCTTTTCCCCCCACTTAGAACTCATATACTTCTCTACGGGTAACACCTAAAATAACAAGTGCAATAGATATTGTTACTACTAAAATAGCAGTACTTAATGCAGCTCCATATCCATAATTTCCTTGTTCAACTACAAATTGATACATGTACGAAGTAAGCAGTTCTGATGCACTATCTGGTCCCCCTCTTGTTGTAATATATACAATCTGAAAACCTATTCCGCTGCACGTTGATACAAAAAAAACCATAGAAGTTCTTACAACTTCCCATAATAATGGAATAGTTATAGAGAAAGTTTGACGGAATTCAGACGCACCGTCTATTCTTGCCGATTCATACAAAGATTGAGGAATACTTAAAACACCAGCTAAATAAAAAGTCATATAAAAGCCGAGCATCCTCCAAATAATCATTATTACAATAGCAGGCATCACTGTCTTTGGATTACCAAGCCATACTACTGGCTCAACTCCGAATAACGCTAATAACTGGTTTAAAATACCTATACTAGGATTGTACACAACCATCCACATAATAGCAATTATTATCATTGGTACTGTAGAAGGGAAAAAATACAATACCCTAAAAAAGTTCTTTTCTCTTATAGTATTTCTTGAAAGTACTATGGCAAAAAACATGGCTATAATAAACATGAAAATGGATGTCATAAAAAATAGATAGAGATAATTTATTAGAGCTTTATAAAATATCGGATCACTAAACATTTTTATGTAATTATGAGTACCTATAAACTTAAATTTTAATGACATGCCTTTCCAGTTCGTAAAACTAAGTATTAAACCAAGTGTACATGGTATTAGTACAAATATTAGATAAAAAGAGGTTGGAATAATTGTTATGAAAGCATTAAAGGAATCAAATTTCTTTTTCTTCATAATATCTGCAGCTTGATTGCCACTTCCCTCCTCTTGTAATCATAGTAAATGAGAGGAGAGAATATAACCTCTTCCTCTCATTGGAATATATAGATATAACTACATTACGATCCAAATTTATATTTAACAATATTAGGATCATCCTTTATGCTTTGAAATAAAGCTTCCATTCTGTCCATAAATTCATCTCCATTAATACTGCCAGTCATTAGAGCATTAATAGCGTTTCCAGCTTGTTTTGGATATTCAGGATACCAAGTATTAGCTAGAGAAGCAAAACCCTTAACTCCCTGATCAATTGCCTTCCATACTTGTTCTGTTGATTTGTTAAGTAAATGGCCATAATTTTCTCCAAAACCTTTTATAGCCATACCATTTTGATGAACTTTAATTTGTCCTTCTATAGCCGTTTTATCAGAAAAGAATACTCTGTAAAATTCACCGACAATGTCAATATTTTTCGTTGTTGAAGATACACTTGAAGCAAGAGATGAAGTTAATACGTAATCACTGCCACTTGAATCCTTTTTACCTGAGAATGGTAAGTATGTCAACTCAAAATCATCTGGCCATGCATCCCCCATCTCTGCCTCAAGCCATGAACCGCATGGCAAAAATGCAAACTTTCTTGCTATAAACTGCATCTGAGTCTCTGAGTTTCCAAGAGCAACAGTTGAAGCATCATAGTATCCCTTATCTCTCAACTCTTCCATTCTCCTGACAACTTCCTTCATACCTTCGCTTTTCCATGCTGAAGGATCGCAGTTTTGAATACCAACATATGTTTCATAATCAACCGAGCAAACCATCGGGTAAAACCAGTAACTCAAAGGATATTCATGAGCCATTGTACCACAATAACCAATAGCATATATGCCTTTTCCCTTCAGCTTTGCAGCTGCATCCATAAATTCATCCCAGGTTGTAGGAACTTTAATATTATTGTCTCTAAGCAGCTTTGCATCATACCACAAGCCAGCTGTAAATAACAGATCTGGAAACATATAATATTTACCATCTATGTACCCTTTTTGTTTCATTAAGTTTAAGTCTATAATATCTTTAAGCTTTTGTGTGTTATCCATTGTAGGCAACTCTAGAATATCATTTAATGGTAAACATAATCCTTCTTCTATTGCTGAGTAGTATGAAAACAAACCTTGATTCAAATTAAAAATATCCGGTGCATTATTGGCAAGTACACGAGTTCTAAAAACTTCATTACCATTTAGATCGTACCAATAATTTACCTTTAGACCAGGATATAACTCTTGAAGTCTTTTTATAATCGGTTCGTAAAAACTACCTCCGCCTCCTTTATCAAGCATAACCTCAAGGGTTCTACCCGAAAAATCTTTTGTTTCACTTTTAGATATACTTTTATTACTAGTTTCAACACTGGAAGTACTATCTTTTGATACATCGCTACTCTTTGTTGAACAAGCTGCAAACAATGAAGTAACGAAAATCAGACATAATACTAAATACAAGATTCGCTTTTTCATACAGATTCCTCCTTTTTGTTAATAGTGTTCTGTTAACTTAATAATAAAATGAGACCTGAAACGCTTCTGGTATAATGGAAATTGCCACAAACCATTACCTCCCAGAAAGGAGCGTTTAGGTCTCATGACTATTATACCACCAAACGTTGTA
>DULL01000114.1 GCA_012840395.1 Clostridiaceae bacterium
CGGTTATTGTAATATTAAACTGAGCCATGGTTCATCCTCCTCGGTTTGGTATTTGATGGTACTTATATTCTAACCGAGGTATGAGCTTTGGCTCAACTTCTTTTTACACCATTATATAGACTTAATCTTCAATGCAACAAAAATAATATTTTTATCATTAATATTAGGTATTTTTGCAGGAGGAATATATTCTACAAGAGACTGACCATTTTTATCTACTCTTATGCTTTCTTTGCTAAAACGTCCAAACGTATTTTTAGTATTATTATTACTAATATTATTCTCAACATTATCCATATAAGTAATATCTTTCTGATCCAATATACCTTCAACAAAAAGATCTACTTTTGCGTATGGAACAGGCTTGCCTGATTTATCCAGCACTTTAATCCGAAGGACAAGCCTGTTGGAAGTGTCAGCGCTTAGAGATTGGATAAAAGGATTTACAAGCTCTAAATTAATGTTTAGATTTTGCTTTCTGGTAAGTTCATATTTAACACAGCCAAGAATAAAAGGAAGCGCAGGGAGACATGAAGTCAATAGTATACTACATAGTAGTAAGATGATGATGCTTCTGTTAATAAAATTATTAAAATTAAGGTTTCTATTAAAATCCAGATTATGTTTAAGCATCTTATTTATCAAATTTATCATTCCTTCCTTCATTTAATTTAATTATAACCATCGGACAGCAATCCATGAAAGCTGTAATTTTTGGTTGGATAATTCGGATAAAAAGCTTTGATAAAGTACTATTTTTTTATGTCGTGGGAAAAATAAAATAGAAGTTTGCTATTACAATAATTATTTCAAAAGTATTAAAAAGGAGGATGATGAATTTGAAAGTAAGAGATATAATGACAAAAAGTGTTGCGTATGTTAATCCCAACACTCCGGTAACCGAGGTAGCACAGTTAATGCAAAAACATAATGTAGGTTCCATTCCTGTGCTGGATGCAACAGGCATAGTTGGAATTGTAACTGACAGGGACATTGTAGTAAGAAATATAGCCCATGGAAAATTACCTCAAAATACTTCTGTTAAGGATATTATGACAACACAGGTAACTACTGTGACGCCTGACACAGATATAGGTGAGGTTTCAGCTATTATGTCAGATAAGCAAATAAGAAGAATTCCGGTGGTCGAAAATAATAAGCTCGTTGGAATGGTATCCTTAGGAGATGTAGCAACTCAGCCTCGTTATGATGTAGAAGCGGCTTATGCGTTGACTGAAATTTCTAAACCCTCAAGACCTGAAAAAACGTAATATAAAATGCTGTATATAATAGATTAAAAAGATAAATTTCTGCGTTATTTTTAGCCAGCCAAGAGCAGGGTATGCCTGCTCTTTCCTATATAATTATACAACCTATAATATAATTGTCACGAACTTGATAGAATAAAGATCGCACATCATTAAATCATCTGAATCTATAGGTTGTAAAATTATATAGCTGACTCCCACATATCTTAAAGTACCGGTCCGGTCAACAAGAGGACCGTTAGTGCCAATGAGAAACTCTACTCTTACTTTGCGGCCAATCTGTGTTCTTAAAAAACCTGCGGTATATGCAACATTGTCAATAGTTGCAGGTGCAGGTTGGCCATATACTGTAGCTCCTGCAGCTCCATTCATAGGAACATTAAATGGAGATATGGAAGCAGGGCCTGTAGGAATACCTGTTGGAAGTACAGGAAGTCCCTCCTGATTTGAAAGTCCGGCATGCGGTAAAAAGGAGGCCTGATTTCCTTGCATTGTTTGGGTTAAAGGTGACTGTGACTGAAAACCTTGTATCATCTGGCTGTATGGATACATACATTCTCTGCTATTCTTTGTATACGTATTCATCTGAACTCCTCCTAAAGGTATCGTAATACAGTATATTAACATAAAGAAAAAAAAGTGAACAAATGAATAAATTACAACTATTAATTTTAAAAAAAATGCAAAATATATTAAGGCACGCTGATAATTCGGAAGCAATTCCGAAAATAAGGAGGGATATGAAATGGCAAGACGTGGAAGAATAATGTCAGAAGCTCTGAAAACAGAGATTGCAAAAGAGCTCGGTGTATATGACATCGTTGCTTCTGAGGGATGGGGATCAGTAACATCCAGAGACTGCGGTAATATAGTCAAAAAGGCTATAGAAATAGCAGAAAGAAGCATGAATAAGTAGTAGACCTTCCTTAGCGTAGCAAAGCCGGCATATTGCCGGCTTTAATTATGCTTGTGTAATAATTTCATTAAATAAAACACTGTAAAAAAACTCAAAAAAAGCTTATTTAACAGGATTTCAGGTTGAAACTTAATTTTTTTAATGGTATAATTTAACTATAAATTCAGGACGAACCAGATATATTAGGTAATGTAATTGTGTTGTATTTTCATTGTACATATATTATGCCTAAGGCCTCTGGTAATCGCCCATGGATTTAGGACCGCCTTATTTACATGCCAACACAACTCCTAGAAATAAGTGGATATAAACGTGTATAGATAGCATTATTGCAGTTCTGTTACAGTTTCTTTACACTTGTTTTCTATTTGTTGACTGGTATGAAGGGCGGTGGTATAATCAATTTGTGCTTGAAATGGGTACTGCGCCCTTTTCAGCTGAATTGCTTATAAGTTGGGTTATTTACTGAAGGGAGAAGGCGTAACCTGACTTGTTATAGTTAATAAATAGCCTTACTCCCAAAAAAAAATAAAATGAGGAGGATTTGAGAGTATGAAAAATCTCAAAAAGCTACTTGCAGTTATCATAGCAGTTGCTTTAATGGCAACAATGATGGTTCCTGCATTTGCCGCTGAGACAGAACTAAGTGATGTAGAAATCTGCGAATTACTTGGTATGCTCAAAGGCGAAGGCCAAGGCGTCACAGAAGAATACTTGGCAAAACCGACATACAGAATACAAGCTGCTATCATGTTTTTAAGACTGCAAGGTCTGGAAGATGAAGCGCTTGCTTTTAAAGGAACAGAGAATTTTGATGACGCTGAAGAAATATGGGAAGGCGGAAGAGCAATTCTTGCTTATCTGAAAGCCAATCCAGAACTCGGCTGGCAGGGCGTTGGGGACAACAAATTTGAACCCCTCGTAACCATCGATGCAAAATCATACTATAAAGTAATGCTTGAAGCTTTAGGTTACAA
The DNA here is from genome assembly GCA_012840395.1 of Clostridiaceae bacterium. Lineage (NCBI taxonomy): Bacteria > Bacillati > Bacillota > Clostridia > Eubacteriales > Clostridiaceae > Clostridiaceae bacterium. The sequence continues at coordinate 3,162 of DULL01000114.1, forward strand.
GCAAGGTGTAGATTTTGAATGGAGTGAAGTTCTTGATTTTGCTGCTGAAATAGGTTTAGTTAAATTAGCAGATGTTGAAGAACTTACAAACGCTGACGTTGCCAGTGCAACAGTTGAAGCTTTATTAGCTAAAGTTAAAGACCAGGATATTACTCTTATTGAGAAATTAGTTGCTGACGGAGTTATTTCCGAAGAGGCTGCTATTGAAGCTGGTTTAGTAGCTGAAGAATTGGCTGTAGAAGCTAAAGCTGTTGGTGCTAAGAAATTCCAGGTATCCTTCAGCGATGCTGTTGATACAAGCAAAGCTACTTTTGCAGTTAAGAAGGGTACAATCACAATTAATACTTCAAAAGTTGAATGGAACGAAGCTAAGACAGTTGCTACTATTGAATTAGTAAGCAAAATTACAAAAGGCGATTACACTATCACTATTGGTGGCGTAGAATTGCCAGAAGGTGCTAATGTTATAACAATTGCAGCTGAAGATGAAAAGGTTGCAGAAATTGAAATTGCTTCAGATGTAGCTCCATTAGTACAATATGCAACAACTGATCCAAATTACAATAAAGAAGTTTTAGTATACTACAATGTAAAGAATCAGTACGGAGAAGATATTACTGCTGGAACTACACTTCAGTGGACTTCTTCAGTAGGTAATGTAATAGATAATTCTACTGGTGTTAAGAAAGTACAATTACCAAGTGGTACTTTTGTTCTTAACCAGAACTTTACAGTTACTGCACTGCATGCAAATACAGGTACTTTTGCAACAAAGGTAATGAAAGTTGGAGATTATTCAAGAGTATCTGATATAAAAGTTGGCTCAGTATTTAATAAAGACAATAAAGTATTAAATACAAAGACACTTACAACTGATAATTTCTATGTAGAAATAGAAGCTTATGACCAGTATGGAAATAAAGTTACTAATGCTACACAGTTAAAAGATCAGGTAACAGTTGTTAATACAAATCCTTCAATTTTAGGTAATCCTTTAACCGGTGCGAATCCATTTGTAAATGAGATTCCAGACTCTGCTAAGAAAACAGCTGGATATCAGCTGCAGCCTGTAAGGGATAACAATAACGCTGTAACAGAAGGATTATCAGGAAAAGTAACACTTTACTTCTATGCTAACATTACAGGTAAACAGGCTACAATAGAAATTAATGTAGAGAAAGTATCATCACTTGACTCATTAGTACTTGAAGTTCCCGCTGATTTAGTTGTAAAGGGCGAAACAGTTAAGATCCCATTCAATGCTTACGATCAAAATGGTGTTGAATTATCAGAAACTGCAAAAGCTGCAATACCATCTTCAGTAGTAAGCTGCTCAATACAGGGTTCAACTGTTAAGTTTGAATACAACTATGAAACAAACAAAGCAGAACTTAAAGTTACTATACCCGACACAGCATATGTCGGTACAGCATCAATAACAGCGTTTACACCTACTGGTAAACATTCACAAATCTTTATTGATGTAAAAGATACTGCTAAAGCTACAACCGTTATTGGAACTAAAGATTTAGTTGTCAATATGACTAAGAACGCAACAACTACAATTGAATCAAAGAATATACTTGTAGCTGACCAATACGGAAGAACAATGACTCTGAATTCTGATTGGTTCAACAAGTATAAGATAAAACTCGAAAGCAAGAGCCCAACATTGGTTGACTTTAACGGCGTTTCAGTTACTGAGATTACTTCTACAGCTGATAAGATTACAATGAAGGGATTACAAACTGGTTCCTCAAGAATAGTTGTAAGCATTATTGACAAGACTGCTGCAGACTATGATCCAGCTGATTTAACTAAGGCTATAGTTGCTGGAAGCGCATATGAATTCACAGCATCAACAGTTGCTAAATCAGCAATAGCTGAATACAAGCTTGAAGTACCAGAAGTTCTCTATCATGCAAGATCCCATGCACAACCAGTTAGTGTATACGGCTTGACTTCTAGTGGAGCAAAAGTTGCATTGTTAGCTCCAGTAGTTGATGCAAGTGGTAACATCACAACTGAAGGAGACTTCGTAATTAATACTAATGATGCTGGCGTAATTTATGACAGCAATGGCAAACTGAACGGTACTGACTCACTTACAGTTGGAGGATCAATTAAAGAAAATACTGATAAGGTAGTTACTGTACTGGCAGTTGTAAATGCCGATAAAGGACCAGAAACATTAACTGCAACAACAACATTAACAAATAAAGCTCCTGTTCTGACAACTATATATGCTGAAACAGTAAATCCTGTAACAGTTAAGAATGACATTGCATATATAAATGCTGACTCAAATGGAGATGTTAATGTAGCAGCCCTCAAATTAGTCATCAAAGGTAAAGACCAGTATGGAGTAAAGATGGGTGCAGCTAATGATGGTGATATACAGACCTTGATTACTAATGTCCTTATTACAAACGTTCCAAATGGCGTAACAGTTACTGGTAATGGAACATTGACTCCTTCAATCAGTATCGGTTCAGCTGATGAATATACTTTTAAAGCAACATTCATAACAAATACAAGCTTGACAAAAGAAATCACAGTTGTAGTTAGAAAAGCTGCTACAACATAATGATTGAAAGACAACTTAAAAAATAGCCGGATTTCGATCCGGCTATTTTTTTGATATGTGTCAATAATTGGGGTAGGTTCCCTAGTAGACTTGTAAGCGTAAAATAGATTCGCACATGGTATCTTTTGCTTAATAATAGTACAATCATTGCAAACCAGGTTGAAAATGTTGAAAAACTTGAAAAAGTTGAAAAACTCTCAAATTCACATACTTTAAAA
>DULL01000115.1 GCA_012840395.1 Clostridiaceae bacterium
GATAGCGTTAATTTACTGTAGGGAAAAGAAGTATAGATAACACCCTGATATTTAAGTTAGTGCAACCATTCCCGGTCACGCCCTTGACAACAAGCATCTCCCATATGGGTTTGTCAGCCAGGGCGGCATCCATATATATTGTATTCCTTTATAGCTTCTGTGGCTGCCACTTTATATATTGTACCATATGGGTCCCTCTTATTGTAAAGGGTTCGCTACGCCGTTGCCTACTTCCTATCCACATCTACCAATGATTCCTCTTAGTTCTTTATATAATCCAGTTTTTTGGCCTATATCAATAGCCGTTAAATTACTATTCCATACACCTTCATATTTGCTGGATGAATTTCTTAGCTTTTTTATTAATTCATCTTGTATATGATGTTTCTTAGTCTTTGCCTCCTTTAGCTTTTGAGCCATTACAAGGTCATATACATTCCCACCATTCTTTTTAAATATTCTTAGCTTAGACATCTTAGCAACACCTATTCTTGACCACCCTCTAGGCCTGCTGCTTAAACGATCTGAAAATACATGGCTCACATGACCTTCTGCACTACACCCAATTATCTCAAATCCTTTTTCAGCTTTTATCTCAATACCATCCCAATTATTTAGCATGTAACGTCTAGCATCTTTTATTGCCTTTGCTTTTGTATCGGTTTCAGTAAGTTCCAATATCTTTTTAAACACTTTCTTGAGCATTTTTTTACATGGCCATTCTAAGGCGTCCTTTAACTCCTGATATATTGATTTATCATCCAGATGAGCTGTTGCTATTTTTATATATTTTTGTAAATGATAATTATCAAGCACAAATCTGCTCTTTGGAATCCAGTTAAGCCCTTGCCTAATCCATGATGCACCATCTCCTGAAAGATATATAGTTTCAATAGAATCTGTATTGTACACCTTGTCTATATATTCTGATACTTCAATCCATAAATCTTCACTATTTTTATAAATACCGCCAAAGTACTGTACATCCTTTAAAACCTTCCGCTTTTTTGTACTCTTTTCATAATCAAATCCTTCATGTACATAGATAAGTTTTGGCATTACATTATTTTGTTTATATTTATCTTCTTTATTTTTACTGCCTTTTTCCTGAAGTGCTACATGATCTTCATCTGCTTCCACATACAATATCCTTATATCTTTTTTCTTATCTATTTTAATCTCAGGTTCAATTATCTCAAGACTATGAACCTTGTTCATTACTGCCTGTTTGGTAATCTCATCCATGTACGCTGCTGTTTCACCTGCTTTCCTATAACTACTGTCTGCAGCTTCATCAATTGCATTAATAACAACATCAGCACTCACCCTGTCATGAGGTTCTATCCCTACAATCTTATCAACGAGATGCTGCCTCTTTCCACCTTCCTTGGGCTTAAAATACGTCCTTGAATATCTAATAGTTCCAAAGCTCGTTAAAAGACCTGTTTCGTCCTTTCTTACAATTTCCCAATCTTTTTTTCTTAGTTCACATCCCCTTAGATATTCATCCATATCCTCTAAAATTTCTTCCAGCATATTTCGTCCCAGTTCAAAGAGATTTTCTTTTAATCCTAAAACTAAATCTGCAATATCTTTTCCCTCTTTTATGAACTCTTTTACTGTTTCTTCGATCTTTCTTACCCCAAATTCATTAAAATGTAGTATACTGTTATACATAGAAGATGTCATCCTTTCTGTTAAATATTTTTTTAATCAACTATATCTTAACAGGATGCCATCTTCTTTTCCAATTTACTGGAATTTTATCCCTCTATCCCTACAGTAATTTTACGCTAAC
>DULL01000116.1 GCA_012840395.1 Clostridiaceae bacterium
CAACAAATAACAGTATAATAACATCTACTGTCGAAAGTATTAAGGAAGTAATAAAGGCTATAAGAAACCCGGTATAGGTTTTTTTGTAGAAATCCAGTACATAACCCATTATTATTGTGGAGATTGTAAAAGCAATTCTTACAATAAACATCCTGAAATATATATAATCATTCTTTTTCCGCTGGGGTACCACCTCATGTACCAGATCATCCAACCAACCTGGTAAAACCCCCATAAAAAATTGGCAGTTATCACCATTATAGTCAATAATACAATGATTAATTTTTCATCATTGAATATTAAAGGCAGAAAAACTATGGCACTGGATAAAAACCTTGATACAATATTTGATGAAATAAGGAGCTTTTTACGTGCCCTGATCCTCTCAAATATGAGAAAAGAAAACACAGTAAGGATGGAAGCCCAAATAACTGAATTATTTAATAAGGCTACTATAAAATCCGAGCCTTTGAGATGGATAACAAAACCCGATAAAAACACTCCACTTGTCAATACATAAGCCGCATTTATAAAAGCCGCATCTATAAGAAACAAAATCTGGCTTTTTCTATACTCTCCACAACAAATTCTATTATGAGGCATAAGCTTTCTTTTTAGCGCTTTTATGGCAGTCACCTCTTTCAATATTTTATTAATTAGCTTCCTCATTCTCAGTTTTTCATAAAATTTCTATAATTATCGTCTAGTTAACAGAAAATGATAGAGCTAAAATTACCTTAATTTATTCTTTTTTATTGAAAAATTTCAATATTTTTGTATTACTATTGTACACTAAATAAAAGTAAACAATAATTTTACTTTTTTTACCTTTTCTGCTATGAAAGTTTTAGGTGGGTCACTCACTTTAATTATCCTTAGATTTACCCTCTTATGTCTCCCTGGATCACATCTCTATCAATAATGTGTCCTGACATTCCTTCGTGCTATCTTTAAGGATAAGTGAGGCACTTTTACTCGTATACTGGGTCTAAGCCCTTATGGTGATGCTTTGCCTTCCTCACCTAAAAACTTATTTTGTTATAATAAATATTAATAATATAACAAGTAATTAGTCAGTACCGTGGAGCTTTTTTAAAAACTATCTTTTCCAACAAATCCTTTACATACATTTTGTTTTTTATCTCTACTAGCTCTTTATAAACTAACATACACCTATGCTACTATAAGCTCTTGAATCTGTTTTAAACGTATTTCTCCCAATGCTTTTTGTGGATCATAATACTCTTTACTTTTTGCCAGATGAAACATTATTCTCATTACCTTTAAACCTACTGCTATCAATGCCTGATTTTTTGTTAACCGGTTTTTTGGTCTGTTTAGTAAGTAATAGTATAACTGCCGCATTTCAGGGTTATGGTTTACTGTAGAAACTCCAGCCATGTATAGAATACTTCGCAGCATTGGGCGACCTCTTTTAGTAATCTTTGTTTTTCCTTTGTGCTTTCCCGAACTCTGTTCCGCCAGGTTAAGACCTGCCAGCTTTCTTACTTGTTTCCAATTATCAAAACGTGACACATTTCCAATCTCACCTATAAATACTGCGGATATAATTGGTCCAATACCTTTCATGCTCTGAAAATAATCATTTAGTTCAGTTTCAGCCATCTTTTTTTCTAATAATTTTTCTATCCTCTCAAGTTTTTCTTGCATAAATTCTATTTCATCTAGTAGACACTCTATTTTAAATTTTGCACTTTCACTCCCTTCACGCACTCCCACAGAGCTTAATGCGGCTTTATACAGTGTTTTAGCACGTTTAATGCCTTCCTTTCCATTTGATGCCTTGTATATTTCTTTTGCAAGTTCTTCCAATCCTAAATCAATTATGTCCTTAGGAAATGGATAGTGTTTCAACAAGTATACTGACGTATTTCCTAATAGATTCTTAAATATTTTTTCATATTCAGGGAAATATTCGTCTAGTACTGCAATTAGTGCACATTTTGCACACTTTACTTTTTTTATATATTGACTTCTTGTATTTGTAAGTACTCTTAGTTCTGCATAAACACCCTCCGGAAGATATATATCATAAAATCTACCATCTCGTATCAGCCTTGCAATTGTAAGAGCATCTTTCTTATCACTCTTTGTTGGAGAATTATCATCAAGCTCCTTGCTCTGCTTTACATGATATGGGTTTACACCTACTAACTCATCAACATTTTCATTTAACTTCAAAAACCAAGCTAATGCTTTCCAGTAGTGTCCTGAGGGTTCCATTCCTGCAACCACTTCCTCTAAATGGTTTTTTTCTTTACTTTCAACTATATTTTTTATTAGACATTCAAAACCATTTATGCTATTATTAATCTTGAAGGGCTTTATGAGGTCTATACCTCTACAATCAGTAATTCTGCACCAATGCTCTTCCTTAGCTACGTCAATTCCTACTATCATGGTTGTTGTAGTAATCCGTAAAATTTTATCTTTCATAATACCGCCTCCTGGTTTTTATATAGTTATTCTTGATACTTAAATCATATCAGGCGGTGGTATTTATTTCAAAGCTGATTTAAATCATTACAGGAATGCTCGTATAATAGTTTTTGGAGGGTTTAAGTTAAGAAATTTCCAGTTACAAACCCTAATGATTCGACCTTTATTTCCAAAAACTCACTGGAAATTTTCATGAACATTGGCAATTTAATATTTTTAATGCTCATGGTACAATGGTATCAGCCATTGAGGATAGTTTTGTTTCACCTTGTTGAACCCATGTGGTTACTTCTTAGGGAGTCTGTTCCCCTGGCCTGGTGTTATCTTCGAACCACTGGTTGTTTACCTGGCTTCCTCTTTCTCCTTTATGGCAGTCGGGAGATTCATGCACAGTTGGTTTCCAGGGCGGATTCTTATGGCGAGGGTGTTGATGCATCAGGCACCTGGGCATTGGTTAAATCAATGGCTTTCATACTCTTTGCTCTGAAAGGAGGTGTTTGCTTTGCCTAGTCCTTTATTTGTTGGCATTGATGTAAGTTGCAAGGATAATAAAGTTCAGCTGCTCCATTCAGATGGTGCTGAAATTACAAGGTTTTCTGTCCCCAATAATCATCCCGGTGCTAAATCCCTCTCTGAAAAAATTACCGGGGTCATGGGTAAGAACAAATTCGATTCCCTTGTAATTGGTTTGGAAGCCACTTCAGTCTATGGTCATCCTCTTGTCTACTTCTTAAGGCAAGAACCATCAATTAAGGCTCTCAATCCAAGGATTCATGTTCTTAACCCCAAACAGGTTGCAAACTTCAAAAAGGCTTATCCTGAACTGCCAAAGAATGACTGGGTAGATGCTTGGGTTATTGCTGACAATCTCCGTTTTGGGCGTATTACAAAGGAGGTTTGCATGGACGAAAAGTTTGATGCCCTGCAAAAGCTTACCCGTGAGCGCTACCATGTGGCCAAAAACTTAACCCGGGAAAAGAACCGGTTCTTAAGCAACCTGTTTTTGAAGTTCAGTGCCCTTGCTCAGGAAGACATATTCTCTGATAAGTTTGGGGCTACATCTATAGCCATAATTGAGGATTTCTTTTCCGTTGATGATATTGCTTATATGGATGTAGACAAACTGGCTGAATTCCTTAACAAGAAATCTAAAGGCCATTTTGCCGATCCTCATGAACTGGCTGAAACCATCAAGAAAGCTGCCAGAAGTTCTTACAGGCTGCCCAAAACAGTTAATGATTCTGTAAATCAAGTGCTTGCTGTATCGCTGGTAGCCATTAAAGCTTTAAAAAAGCAGCTTGAAACGCTTGACAAGGCTATTGAAACACAGTTTGCCCTTATACCTAACACATTACAGTCAATAAAGGGTGTGGGGCCTGTGTATGCAGCTGGTATAGTAGCTGAAATCGGTGATATTAAACGTTTCCCAAACCATGCTGCATTAGCTAAATTTGCGGGTTTGGCATGGTCCGAACATCAATCGGGCCAGTTTAAAGCTGAGAACACTCATATGATACGTTCCGGCAATAGATACCTTAAATACTACCTCTTAGAAGCCGCTAACAAGGTGAGAGTGCATGATCCCGAGTTTAAGCGCTTTTATGAGTTAAAGTATGCCAGAACCCCAAAAACACCACACAAACGTGCACTTGCCTTGACTGCCAGGAAATTTGTCCGGCTTGTCTATGCACTGCTACATAGCAACCGGCTTTATACGCCGCCAAAAGGAGAGTAATTTCCAATTGGTGTTCCACAACTTACCAATTTTGCAAATTAAATTTGGTAAGTCTACTGAGGATGGCCTTTTTGTCTCAAAAACCCCTTAAAAACTATTAAATTTTCAAAAATTTTTTCCAATCACCTCTTGACTTTTTACCACTGGACTCCCTTTATAATATGACGATACATATCCATTACTTTTATCGAACCTTGTTTTCTCTCAGGTCCATATAGAATAACACTATATCTGTTACTACAATAATGCTGTTTAAATGTAAAGAAAAATAACTGCATCATAACTGTAGATGATTTTGTGCAAAATGCCTACAATTTATCCTGTAAGGATAACAAACAAAAATACTTTGCTTTTACCGGGGTTTTTACGCGATTTGTATGTTTTGTAGATCGAAAACGGCCAAGATGCCCCCAAAACAAATCAGCATTATGGATTCAAATATACTCATAACAGTATTTATTCCTTCCGTTTGTATTTTTTCACAACCGGATATTTACTGGCAGTCTGCCATAAGCAGGCTCTCCGGACAGTACCTTTATGACACTAAATATTGAAAGTTCCGAATATTCATATGCAGCTATGCAGGTTTCAGTATCA
>DULL01000117.1 GCA_012840395.1 Clostridiaceae bacterium
CCTGCAACAGAGGAAGGTAAAATGATACTATTGGCGATAGATGCAGGATATAAAGGATTTTATAATCCAGATTTTCATGCAATACACAAGCATTATTTAGTTGACGTTTTAGAATTTGAAGAATTATATTATCTATGCCAAAAATACAGCATAGATGATTTTATCAATATAATAATTAAGTATAACCTAAATGGGAAAATATGGTTTAATAATGGAGGACTACAAACCAATATAAAACTAAAAGAATTGCAGGAAGTTTTAGGACTTCCTTTTTTTATGCCTAAAAACAAGTTTACAAAAATAAAGGAATTTGAATATATAACAAAACCTATCTCTAATGAAAAGACCAAAGAGGAATTAGATTCAAATATTTTCTCTTTGGCATTAACAAGAAAAAATTATGTTAATTATTCAAAATTAAAGCAGGAGGATAGAACATGAAAAATAATATACCAGTTTATTCAAGCAAACTAGCAAAAATTCTGTGTAATAAAGGTTATTGCTAAGGACCCCATTGAAGATTGGACAAATTGTATAAAAATGACATACAATTTGTTTAAGGGGGAAGTAACTTATGAAGAAGTTTACAGTTGAGCAGAAGTTATCAGTGATAAAGGATTATGAAGCAGGAGTAAAGGTAGCGGAAATATGCAGGAAACATAATATCAATCCTAATACTTTTTACAAATGGAAAGCGAAATATGATGAATCAGGGATAGATGGTCTTGCGCCGAAGGTAATAAGCACTGTTACTTCGAAAGAGTCTGAACTTCGGAGGGAGAATGAAGAACTAAAGAAGCTTTTGGGGGAGAAGGAATTAGCAATTAAGATATACAAGGATCTATTAAAAAAAACGAACCCAAGCTTGAAGATAGATTAGAGATAGCAGACAAGTACATAAGAGCGGGATATGCTGCGAGAATAGTATTAAAGTTGGTTAAAGTAGCTCGCAGTACGTATTATTACTGGAGGAGTTTAAAAAACAAGGGAGAAACTTCAAAGGATAGCAGGCAAGGGAAAAGGCCTCCAGGATATTCCCTGGATGAGGCAGGGAAAAGAATAAAAGATGAAGAAATTATTTCAAAGATAAGGGAAGCAATAAGCGGAGAGTGCAGCTGTTATGGGTATAAGAAGGTAACAGCTTATCTTAGGACTCAGTGCAAGATAAAAATAAATAAAAAGAAAGTATACCGGTTAATGCAGGAAAATGGACTTTTGAAGCCAAGGAATAGAAGATATGCCCATAGACGCAGAATAGACGACAGAAAAGTTGAAAGGCCGAATCAAATGTGGGCTACAGATATAAAGTATGGCTATATAGAAGGAAATGGCAGGACATTTTACATAATCAATTATATAGATGTATTCACAAGAGAAGTAGTTGGAAGTTATGCCGGTTATAATATAAGTTCAAAGACAGCAATCAGGACTTTAGATAAAGCAATTAAGGATAGAGGAATTGATCCGATAGGACTTATTTTAAGAAGCGATAATGGCTCGCAATATATAAGCCAAAACTTTGAAGAATACTGCAAGATAAAAGGGATTTATCATGAATTTACCCATGCAAGGTGTCCAGAAGAGAACGGACATATAGAAGCGTATCATGGAATTCTTGAGGAAGAATTACTGAGCAGGAGTGAATTTGACAGTTTGGAAGAAGCAAAGGCAGTTTTAGCAGACTGGGAAGATTTCTATAATAACAGGAGATTACACTGGGGACTTAAGCTAAAGACTCCAAGACAAGTGTACATGGAATATGTAAATAAAACTAAGATTGTAAAAGAAAGAGCGAGCTAATGTCCAATATTAAGGGGCCAAAGCACCATAAAACGGACAAAGAATGCATTTTTAGGATTTAATCCTGATGAACTATACAAAAGAACAGTTGAGAAAGTCATAATACATAAAGGGAAGATAATAGAGGTATATTTCACTTGTTTAGTCAATCCTATAAAAGTTAGGTATAGTGCA
>DULL01000118.1 GCA_012840395.1 Clostridiaceae bacterium
GATTTCACAATTACTTCAGGAGATAAAGTAATATCCGATTTAGGCGGAGGAACCGCGACAATAAGCATTCCATATACTCCTAAGGCGGGAGAGGACCTGAATGCAATTGTAATATACCATATAACCGATGAAGGCGAGCTGGTATTAATAACTGACTGTGTATATGACGCAGAGACAGGCACATTGACCTTTAAGCTAAGGCATTTCTCCAAATATGCGGTAGGGTATAACAAGGTAGAGTTCACAGACACAGAAGGAAGCTGGGCAAAGGATTATATAACCTACCTGTCAGCAAGGAATATAATAAGCGGAGATGGTACAGGAAGGTACCTGCCGGGCAACAACATAACCAGGGCGGAATTCACCAAGATACTGGCAGGAATAGCAGGAATAGACACTGCCCAGTATAAGGGTTCAGCCTTCCAGGATGTGGATGAGAATTCCTGGTATGCGCCATATGTAGCCTGGGCAGCGGAGAATGGCATAGTAAAGGGATATGGCAACGGATTGTTTGGACCTGAAGACTATATAACAAGAGAGCAGATAGCATTAATGATAACCAGGTTTGCGGCAGTTCAAAACTATACACTGCCTGTGGCAGCAGAGGCAATTGAATTTGGGGACAGTGACAAGATAAGCTCCTATGCAAGGGAAGCAGTGGAGAAGGTACAGAGGGCAGGCATAATAAACGGCAGGCCGTCAGGAGACCAGATAGTATTTGCACCATTGGACAATGCAGACCGCGCCGAAGCTGCAAAGATGGTGGCAATTCTCATGCAGAACATGATTAAGTAAGCTGGAAGCACGGGGACGGTTCTCCTGCTTCCCTTTCCTGCTACTGGGAAGCATGGGGGCTGTCCTCCTGCTTCAGTTCTTCTGCTTTCACAGAGAATAATAATTTATCTTTCAGTTCAGGAGATTACCAAGAAAATACCAGGATAAATTTAGAAAATACAAAAGGAGGAGAAAAATGAGACTTAGAAAAGTAATGCTTAAAAAGATGACTACTAAGATTACATCGATTGTTTTAGTAATCTTATTTTTACTTAGCGTAAGTCCTGTTGTAAGTTATGCAGGTCTGGATAATCCAACAGAACCGGATGTTATAATTGCAAAGGCAGAAGGCTCCTATAAACTTCATTTTCCAGATATTGTTAATGTACCTGCCGAAGTTTATAATGGTGCTCATCCAAATGGAAAGCTGCTGGTAGCTTACTATAAGAATACTGTTCACGCCCCTGGTGATGCATCACAGCCATTCGGGGGAAATATACATTGTTGAGAGCACAGATAATGGCCAGACCTGGAGTGAAGAGAGACTGGTAATGTCTTCGGAAATATTAATAGAAAAAGGAATTTGTACTCCGGAATTACCGGTTGAAGCCAGGGATCCAAACTTTGCACTTCTAAACGACGGAACAGTAATTTTAACATTCTTCACAAGAAGATATACAACCGACAGTTTTATTAAAGTATATATGATGGAAAGCAAGGACGGAGGAGAAACCTGGGGCGACCCTATTCTAATACCTTGCCAGACATTAAATAACTGGTGCGCAAAACGTGGAAATATTGCTGTTTTTAATGATGATGAAATACTGGTGCCTGTATATGGAGGAGGAGAAAACTATCCTCAGGAAACAGCAGTAAACATTTTGGGAAAACGCAATGAAAACGGTGAATGGGAATGGATCAGGGAATCTGTTCTTGCTACAACTCCTGAACTTGGTACCAGAATAAATGAGGTCTCACTTATAGCCACAGGTGAGGATACAGTATATGCTCTTGCCCGCCAGCCTGGATATTTATGGAAGTCTGAAGATAGAGGTATTACATGGGAAATCTGCGGCACCCAAGGAGAATTACACCAGCCTGGACTTATTAAAGTAGATGATAACCGGGTATTCTGCACCTGGTCCCGTCCTACTAGCCCTCGCCCTATATACGGAAAAATGTTTTACTTGGACCAGGGTTGGGAGGCAACCAAAGAAAGATTGATATACCGTTATCCTCATGGCAGCACAGATATGGGTGATCCATCTGCGGTTTTGACCAACGATGGTAAACTTCTGACCATATATTATGTAACAGCTTTGCAGATAATTGGAGGCACTTTTTCAAATCCTTCAGATTGGGGACCCTTTGAATTATCCGGTGGAGGAGAGAAATGGATACTATTTGAAGATAATTTTGATGACTATACAGAAGATATAGCATATCCTAATCCATATTTTACACATAAAACAGGTGAAAACAGGACAATCACTGTTAAAAAAGAAACTGAATCTGATAATAAATTCATACAGTTTTACAGCAAATATACCACAGGATATCAGAAACCGGAAATCAGATCAAAGAGCGGAATAGAAGGAAGCTACACTGCCCAATTTGATTTTCGATTTAATGAAGCAACACCTACCGAAGGTGATAAGATTCAAGAGATGTATATCTATATGCAAAATGGCGTAGGCTCTTACCCAATTCATCTAAGTCTGGAGAGGGTTATTTTAAAAAACAGCGGTACAGATGCGGCAGTAGCAAATAAAGAACTTAGTCCTGGACTATGGTATACTTTCAAAAGTGTCCGATGCAGCAATGGCATATATATAAAGGTATGGGAAAAAGGAAAGCCTGAACCAGATACCTGGGATATAGAATACCATCATTCTGGTATAGGTTCTGCAGCAGGTTTATACACCATGTCATATATAACCAGCAGTACTTCAGGTCAGACTGTAGATATTGATAATATTATTATTAGCAAACAAATAGAAATAATTCTCAGTCATACTTCATTAGAGAAATATGAGGGGTTTAATCCTGTACAGATTGAGGTATCGATTATACCAGCTCAGGCAAATGCACCTATTATATGGACTAGCAGCGATGAAGCAGTGGCAACGGTAGAGGATGGTTTTGTAAACTTTATATCACCTGGTACTGCCACAATAACTGCAAAATTGGGAAACATAGAAAAAACATGTACTGTTACTGTACTAGGATTACCTTTTGAAATCTCAAAAAATGGTGAACCATGGATATATTTGATGGAAGATTTTGAAGATGATACTGCAGATGACTCATACACCAATGAAAATGACTTTATATTATATACAAGTGAAAATTCATTACTAAATGTAAAAAGCGATAATGATAATAACTATCTACAGATATTTAGCAGATATACTAATGCATACAATTCTACTGAAATAAGAACAAGAGCTTCTACATCTGGAGAGTATACAGTCCAGTTTGATTTCCGTTTTGAAGAACCAACTCCTAAAGATGGTCTTCAGGTAGTGTATATTAGAATCCTGCATGGTTCAGGTTCACATGTAATGCATCTTACAGATACTGGATTACTAATTAAAGATAGCTCTACACTTTTTGATGAAGTAAAAAGAGATTTTACACCTGGTGAATGGTTTACATTTAAAGGAGTCAGATTAGATGGAAGAATATATGCAAAAGTATGGCCAAAAGGAACCCAGGAGCCGGAAGAATGGGATATTGAATGTATTTCTTCTGGAGTTAGTACAGATGGCAATGCAGTATTTCGTATGTACTATATTTCCAGCAGTACATCAGGCCAGGCTTTTGATGTAGATAATCTTATATTTTCAAAGAGAGTAAATATGACACTGAGTTCAACTGAAATTAACGCCAAGGTTAGTGATGATGATTATCAACTGGATGTAATTTTTGAACCTGACGTAACTTTACGTCTTCCTACACCTGTAATAACTTGGAGTTCAGATAATCCCTCTGTCGCAACAGTTAATAATGGCCTTGTATCTTTTAAAGGAGCTGGTACTGCAACCATCACTGCAACACTTGGTAATATTACGAAGAGTTGTATTGTAAATGTTGAAAGTGGGCCTGAGTTAAGTGATGAAGAAGCGGTTGCAGAGGACAAAGCATTATTAACTGAAGAACTTATCAAAGGTAACAATACTAATCTTGATAATGTAACTGAAGACCTTAACCTTGTCACCAGCATATCTGGCGGAGCAGGCTGTACCATAAGCTGGACATCCAGCAATGAAGCAGTTATTGCTACTGACGGGAAGGTTACAAGACCTGAAGAAGGAAATGTAGTTGTAACATTAACGGCAACTATTACAAAAGGTGCTGTTAGTGATACTAAAGTATTTAACGTTACAGTGAAACAGGGAAGCGGCAAGGATTATATTCTTTTCATTGGATCTGAAAGCTCCGGAGGAGCAGGATATATCCGTACAATCACTGTAAGTGGTGACAAAGCTGATGACTTAGCTGGCAAATACCTGGTTGTACAGTTTACAGAAGGAGCAGGAGTCGATGCGTTGGTATCAGTAATAATGGTATCTTCTATAAGCGAGGAAGTTACAGTGTCATACCAGACTGCAGGAACAAAGGTTGAGGTTTGGCTTACAAGCGGCATGCCGGATCTTGTAGGAGAAGACATGAGTGTTACAGTTTATGCAAATGCCAGCACATAAGAAACAGAGGCGAAGCAGAGGGACGGTTCTTTTGCTTCCAACAGCCTCTGAAGCAAGAGAACCTTCTCCATGATTCCTTTGCAAAAGTAAAAAATGACCTATCATTATAGTAAAATTTCCCCCATTAAAAATCATGCTTGTTTATCTTAATATTTGATTAGAAGCAGAGGGACGGTTCTTTTGCTTCCAACAGCCTCTGAAGCAAGAGAACCTTTCTCATACTTCCTTTGCAAAATAAATACGAGGAGATGAAGGGTATGAAAACTAAAAAAATCATATCTCTTATTCTTGCAATGGTACTTTTATTAAGCTGCATGTTTACCAGGATTGTTTTTTCAGCAGATGACAATCAATTAATATCATCAATTACAGTGAGTGCAAACAAAGTTGAGCTTCAGCCTGGCGATATTGCACAAATAAGCTACGTACTTTTAGATGGTACTGGCCAGTTATTTACAGGTACTACAAGCGCAACATATACAAGTATAAACCCTTCTGTAGCCACTGTAGATGAAAATGGTCAAATTCTGGCTGTAAGTTATGGGATTACAAAAATAATCACCACAGTTCAAGGACCGTTTAATAGTATTAGTGGTACAATAGCTATTTCAGTAGCACCACCCTCAGACCGCATTACATTTGAAGAAATGACTGTGGGACAACCGCCTACAGGAATGGTAAGCAGTAATCTGGCTTTGGTTACAGATGTTAGAGGCGCAAACAGTGGAAAGTCAGTATATCTAAATGATAATTCAAACACTCAACTTGCTTCTTTGCATTATAAACCAGAAGACGGCAAATATCAAGAATATACACTGGATTTTGATGTTTTTTCAGAAAACGGTAATGTTGCATTTAAATTCTTAAGTGGCAATCATGCTAATGCAAATACAGCCTACTGGATAAGATTTGTATCCAATGCCACCACATATTATAGTGGAAGTTCATATATAACAATTAGTAATAAAACATTAACAAGAAACGACTGGAATTCGGTACATATAGAGGTTGATAATGTAGCAGGCAAAGCAGCTATATATATAAACGGTACTTATGTTGGCGATGCTTTGAAAACTACTGGCTCATACGGATCAAACACCGGAGCAGGTATTGATGGTGTGTACTTCCTATCAAGCGGAAGTGCTGATCAAAATGACCGTTTTTACATAGATAATCTTAAGATGAAAAGTGGAATTCATCATCTTCCCGTTGAGATTCCTCAACTTTCAATAGAATTAGGAGGCTTATTTGACATTGCAAAAAATACCGAACCAATCCTGGATGAAGAAACAGGAGAACCAATTATAGAAGACTATATTTTAGAGGATTATGAAGACGGTTTTGGATTTTGTCATATTCCTTTTACCTATGCACATCCCTCATATGATAAGGTATATGTTAATTATTCACGCCACAGGGATGTAGTAATGGATTATCCCTGGGATTCGGTTAAAGTGTTTGATATGGAAGATATACTTGCCGCAGGTGATGGTGAAGATCTATCTGAAAGTTATCTATATATGAAAACACAAAAAGACTTATTTTTAATGAGCATGATACAATTACCTGATGGCAGATATTTTGCACAAAATTACATTAATTATTATATAGATAACAATACGGCACGTACCGTCAGTTGGATAATAGATGAAGAAGGTAACTGGGAGAAAGTAGAAGGAATTCTTACAATTACCGGTCAGAATATTACAGGTCCATTATCGAATAGCAATTGGTTCCCATTCCTTTTTTCCAAGGGCGTAGAAATAATAAATGAAAATGGCGTTGATACGATTATACATACAATGTATGGACAAAACAAATCTCTTCTTGTCCAAAGTACGGATTTAGGACGTACATGGACACTACGTAGTATTATTGCAGAAAATGATGGAACTCACTATAACATTGACGGAAGTCTAACCAAATATCTCGAGCCCTCATTACTGCGTGTAAAAGATGGTAGCCTTCTAAGTATTATACGTACAGATAGTAATAAGCCATTGTTGCAAACACGCTCTTATGACAATGGCCTGACCTGGACAAAGCCGATACTGTTGCCAGGGGTTAGCCCGGATGATGCACGCAGTATATATCCTCAGATGGTACTTCTTGATAATGGAGTGCTGGCTTTAACCACAGGCCGTCCCAATAATACAATGCTGTTT
Source organism: Clostridiaceae bacterium (assembly GCA_012840395.1). Taxonomy (NCBI): domain Bacteria; kingdom Bacillati; phylum Bacillota; class Clostridia; order Eubacteriales; family Clostridiaceae; species Clostridiaceae bacterium. The sequence continues at coordinate 6,647 of DULL01000118.1, forward strand.
TCTTTAGATGGAAGTGGTTACAAATGGGGTTTTACAACAACTACCATGGCGCCGGAACAAGGAAAATCTACAAGCGGAAACACAAGTATAGCAAAAATTGCAGATAATACATTGCTTGTTGTGGGAGATCGTGGTTTTGTTGAAACAGAATTGGCAGGTATTTGGGGACGTACAGTAAAAGTAGAAAGAAATGTTACCGGGGATACATCTATTAATGAAGCGATTCTGTGGTCTGATTGCACGAAATTAAAACTTGGAGAACAAACAAATATTGAAATAATAGGTATCTTTGATAAGGACGGCAACTTGATAGAATCCGAAAGCTGTGAGATTGCATATTATTCAGAAAATCCCGAGATTGCTACAGTAGATATAGAGAGTGGGGAAGTCACTGCTATAGCAGAAGGTAGTGCAAGGTTTACAGCCGCCGTGTCATATAATGGAAAAACCATTATGACAAATTCAGTTGATATAATTGTTGCGGATGCCGACAAATTACATGATTTTAAAGTAGAAATAGATAAATGGAGTCTGGCAGTAGGCGAAAATGAACAAATTACCACAATTCCACTAAACTATTTTGATGAGCCCGTTACTGATGTTGCATGGAATTTTACAAGCAGCAATAATAATATTGCTTCAGTATCTCAAGAGGGCTTAGTTACAGCAAACAGCCCAGGGATAGCTGTAATTACTGTCACAGGAACCAAAGGCTCAGTCTCATTGACAAAAAACATTACGATTTATGTGATGAGTGGACTTTGGAGAATAGAAGATTTTGAAGATTATAATACTATTGCAGATTTACCTGCAAAAAATCCTCCTGACAATCCTACCGAAGGCTTTATAGTATCTCAAGCAGGGTGTTCTATTTCTTCTGAGAAGGCCTTTAGCGGCAGTAAATCTTTATATATTAAGGACGACATCATAGACTCTGCTATTAATGTACAGGCACTATTTCCTTCCTCCAGAGCTGCAATAATAGAATTTATGATATATCCCGAACAAGCCGACCGCTTAATAACTGTCGGTGTTGGAAAAGAAAGCACCAACGTAGCAGACGAAGGAGCTTTTATTGGATTTCCCAGGCCGTCTCCGGGAAGTAACACATCTACCCTTAACGTGCATTCCAATGGAGGATGGACTGGTATCAGAAATCTTTACACCATAACACTTGGAAGCTGGAATAAGGTACGGCTTGAAGTTAGCATTGACAGCCCGGGCAAACTCTACATTAATGATAGCTTTATTACAGATATACCTATCGCAAACAACGTAGATGTACTGAATAGAATCCGGTTTTCAACTGCAGGTACAGCTCCAATTGGTGATTATTACTATATTGACGATCTAAAGGTAATGTTGCTAGATCAAACTCATGCTTCCGATACGCAGCTTTCTGATATTAAAATTAATGGGGAAACAATAGATGGATTTAGCTCTGATACCTATTTTTATAATTTAACTTTTGATGAAATTATAGAATTATCCGATATTGAAGCTACAGCAGCAGTACCGGAAGCTGAGGTTAACGTTGAATTTATTAATCCTGAGCTTATACTTATTAAGGTAACAAAGGATGGTTATGTCTCACAATATGAACTTTCTATTTCATATAACAAGTATACAATAACTGTAAACTCTGGTACATCAGATAAAGAAACAGCTATAAAAGGAGAGATAGTAAGTATAACTGCAGATGAAGCACCGGAAGGTATGATATTTGATAAATGGGTTACATTTAATGATGTGGAATTTGATGATATAAATAGTCCTAATACAACTTTCGTTATGCCTGGAGAAGATGTTACTGTTACAGCAACATATAAAGCATCTGATGAGGAAGCAGTCGCAGAAGACAAAGCAGCATTGACGGAAGAGCTCATTAAAGGAAATAATTCAGATCTTAACAATGTAACTGGTGACCTTAACCTTGTTACCAGCATACCTGGCGGAGCAGGCTGTACTATAAGCTGGACTTCCAGCAATGAAGCAGTTATTGCTCCTGACGGGAAGGTTACAAGACCTGAAGAAGGAAACGCAGTTGTAACATTAACAGCAACCATAACCAAAGGATCTGTAAGTGATACTAAAGAATTTAATATAACTGTAAAACATATAGAAAAAGATTACATCCTGCATATAGGTCCAGAAAGCACAGGCGGTGCAGGATATACACGTATAATAAACATAAGTGGAACCAAAGCCGATGACCTGACCGGAAAATACCTGGTTGTACAATTTACGGAAGGAACAGGCGTAAATGCAAATGTAACAGTAATAATGATGTCTGTTTTGAGCGAGGAAGCTACAGTTTCGTACCAGGCTGCGGGAACAAAGGTTGAGGCTTGGCTTGCAAGCGGTATGCCGGACCTTGTAGGAGAAAACATGGGTGTTACAGTTTATGCTTACGTCAGCACAAACTGATGGAAGCAGAGGGACGGTTCTCCCAAAGGGAAGCATGGGGACGGTTCTTTTGCTTCCCTTTGGAAAAGTAAAAAATGACCTATGATAATAGTAAAATTTGCCCCATTTAAAATCATGCTTATTTATCTTAATATTTGATTGTAAAGTTCTATTGTACAAAATATCACATTTTTAATAAGGATTTGAATTAATGATTCATTACACACTTCAGATTTATAATACCGGCTATGTTATGAAGAGTATTGAAAGATATCTACTTTTTCCTTGAGTGCAAAGAATTTGCTTCAGATTCGGCGCTTAGCTGGTATATGCATAACTATCAATAAATTTATGGTTAGGGGGAGTCGAATGCAAAGTACAATTATGAAAAGAACAGCAAGGAAATGGGTATCTATAATCATTGTACTGGCAATGATTATAGGATACATACAGTTTCCGGAAACTGCATATGCAGAGTATGTTCCACTTCCAGTAGTAAATCCGGGATTTGAATCATTGAAAGATGGTACTCAAAACTCTCCGGCAAATTGGACGTTTATAGGGACTGCATCAGCAGGTACTGCTACGGCTGTTACAACAGAGGATGGAGGGAAAGTTTATGCCGGTGAAAGAAGTCTTAAAATAGTTGACAATGCTACGAACGGTGCAGTAGGTGTCAGATCAGATTATGTTACAGACGTCACAGTGGGTACTGAATACATAACTTCTCTGTATTATTATGCTGAGAGCGGTGTTTATGATTTAATGCTGGATTTCTGTAATGAAGCACCTGCAAGAATTAAAGACTTTACAACCAAAACAGTTGGAACAGGAGAATGGAGAAAACTAACGTCAATTGGAAAAGCTCCTGCAAACACAGCACAGATAAGACTTATTTTAAATAGTACTTCAGCAAATACAGGAACAGCATATTTCGATGAAGTAACACTTGGAGTACTTACAGAAGAATTAGTGTATGAATATATTGATGAAAAGATTCTGTACAAGCAGATGGATAACACACAATCTACAAACTATCTCATGGAAGGTTTAAAATCTGACGCGGCAGGATTGACAGGTGTAGTTGACAGTAACAAAGAATTTTATTTTACAGCACTATCTAATGCCAGAACCCAGAAAGGTTCAGCCCTTACAAAAGTTGAGATTCAGACAATTATAAATCAGATTAACCAGGAGGTTGCTGATGCTCAAAGTGTAAATAATGTGAAAGCAGCACTTACAGCAGTTGGACTTACCATGACACTTTCCGATATCGGTGAAATACCTGTACCGGAAGGAGCAACTGAAGATGGAGTTACAGCAAGCTGGACTTCCGTATCCGGGGATACAAACGGAAGAATTACTATCAGCGGAGGTACTGCAACTCTTAATTCAAGACCAGGGCCTTCAGAAAATGATGAAGTAGTAATGCTTACACTTACATTAAGTAAAGGAACAGCCAGCAGTACACTGGATTATACAGTTACTATATCAAAAGAAGCCAGTGCAGATGATATTACGGATTTGGACCTGGCTATACAGGGAGGTAACGTTGCTCAAATTTATGAAGTATTAATAAGAGAAACATTAGGTTTGACAGGTGTTATTGAACAGAATGCCACCCTATACAGGGATGCACTTGTTGAAGCAAGAAATGCCAATCAGGGTCCTTTGACTAAGGATCAGGTTCAGACAATAATTGATGATGTTAACATAAAAATGCAAAATGAAGCAGACGTAGCTTCTGTAGAAGCTACATTGCTTGCATCTTCCAGAGAGATCGTAGTTTACCTGCCAGGAATCATATCTATTCCTCAGGGAGCAACTGCAAATGGTGTCAGCGCATCCTGGACAGCAGTATCCGGAGAAGGAGCAGGAAGAATAACTCTGTCAAACGGTACAGCAACAGTAATGTCCGTACCTTCCGACATTGATGAAACTGCTAATTTGACACTGCGTATAAGTAAGGGAGAAGCCAGCGCAACCATTGATTATACCTTAATAATAAAGAAGCAGTTGTTAAAATCAATACCCGTACCAAATCACAGCTTTGAAGAAGATGATGGTACTTCAGTTCCTGCAGTAAATTGGACAGTATCGCAACAAATAGAGGTTTATCCTGATACAGGAGTAGTTGTTACGAATGTAAGTGTTTCAGATGAGAAAGCCTATACAGGCAGCAAGTCGTTGAAACTGGAAGATAATACAAATGGCAAAGCCATAGGCGGAAGAACTGTAGGAATACCGATAAAAGCCGGATATGATTACATTGCTGAGGCGAAGTTCTTTGGGACTACCGGAAAAGCAGACATATATATTGAATTTATGAATGATAAAGATGTAAGAATAGATTATAAAATTACTTCATTGCCGGCTACCAGTCAGTGGGCCACAATAAGTGTGCGTGGTACGGCACCTGGCGATGCTGTTGCCGCAAAGATACTTCTTTATAGTAATCAGAGTAATGTAGGTACCTTATATTTTGATGATGTATGTCTTTATGAAGTAACTCAGGAATATGTGGTTAAAGAAATAAATGATGCTATAGACGCTGATGACAGTACTGCACTGCTAACAGCACTTAAAAACAAAGCTGTGGCGCCAATGGACGTAAATGATTCCAAAAAAGATGATTATCTCGCTGCTTTAAAAAATAGAAAGGCTGAAATTGGTGCTAATTTAAGTATTGAAGAAATAAGAAATGTAATTAATGCGGTTAATGAACTGGAAGATGCCCAGGACAGGGCTGATGTTGAGACTGTCAAGCAAGCACTCATTCAGGCCGGGCTGACACTGACACTGGACACAGTGGGACAGATAAACCTGCCTGAAGGTTCAACAGCAAATGGAGTTTCTGCATCATGGACCGGAGTTTCAGGTCCGGACGCAACGAGGATACTTGTTCTTAACGGTACAGCTACATTAATATCCAGACCTCTTGAATCAGAAGGAGAGGGAACTGCAACCCTTACACTGACTCTGTCAAAAGGCCGAATAATTGAAACCGTTGAATACAATGTAGTAATACAAAATTACAGTTCGGAAATGTCTGAACTTGCAAGTGTTGCCATGGCATTAACTGAAGATTATATTGCAGGAGAAAATACCGGACTTGATAATGTTACCAAAGCACTCAATCTCCCTGCTAATGATGCAGAACTTGGTAATAATGGCATAAGTATTTACTGGAGTTCAACACCTTCAATAGTCAGCTCCAGCGGTACAATTTCAAGACCTGCCTTCGGCCAGGCGGATGCCGTGGTTCAGCTTACAGCAACTATAACAAAAGGTGAACTGTCATACGAGAAAAAATATAACCTGATAGTACGCAGCCTGGATTATGATGAAGCCAGACCACTTCCGGTATTAAACCACAGTTTTGAGGATGGTACATCAGAGGACATTGATTCCTGGCTGGTTGTATCCCCGGATGGAACTTTTGAAAAAACTTCAGACAAGTCATTTACCGGAGAATACAGTTTAAGAATAAATGATATAGGCACAAGTACAGTAGCTTCTTTAAGGACTGATAAAATATTTACAGCCTATGAAGGAAGACCTTACAGGGTAAGTGCAATGTGCTATGCCGAAGGAACTCAGAACAGGCCATATGTATATGTAGAATTCTGGAATAATGACGGCTTGTCTATTTTAAATAAATATGCAGCCTATGATACTACAAAATCCGGGCAGTGGCAGAATCTTACCGTAACAGAATATGCACCTGTAGGCACCACATTCGTAACAGTAATGGTATATGGAGGAGCAGCCTCTTCAGGAGTATGCTATTTTGACAATATAAGGGTAGAAGAACTTCCTCTACTAAAGAACGCAGGATTTGAATTTGATACATCATCCTGGTCTGCAATTTCAGGAGGCGGCTCAGGAACAATTGTTACAGATAAAAAAACAGAAGGCTCAAAAGCTATTATGCTAAATGATACAAGCGATAGCCAGGCATTCGGAGTACGGTCTGCAAAACCTGCAGTACGTCCCGGAAAAGATTTTGCAATTGCTGTTGATTATCTGGTTGAAAGCGGAAGCGCGAACATAGCTTTAGAGTTCTATAACAGTGCAGGTGCCAAGCTTGATGAAAAGGTAATAACAGTAGCTCAAAAGACTGATTGGAATACTGCAACTATAAGGAGTATGATACCGGATAATACAACTTCATTTGCGGTATGCCTGTCAACTACTGCAGAAAATGTAGGTAAAGCTTATTTCGACAATATCAGGGTTTTTAACGTACCTTACGGATTAAGCGTAAAGGATGGCAGCTTTGAGGAAATAACGGGAGATAATACAGGCTATTGGAAACAATCAAATGCTTCTGTTCCCGCAGTTGTGGCAAATGACAAATCACACAGCGGTAATGCAAGTTTTAAAGCAGATGGAACAACATATGCCAGTGGGCTTGTTTCCAACAATATTCCTGTTGTTGAGGGTAAAGAGTATGTTGCTGTTGCACATGCTTTAATAGAATCCGGTACTGCGAAGATTACAGTTGACTTCTGGAACAGATCCGATATGATAATTCAAAGTTATTCACAGAGTGCTTCGGCTTCAGAGAATTGGAAAAGACTTGAATGTAAGGTGACAGTGCCAACCAATGCACAATATGCAACAATTAAGATTGAAGCTGAAGGCGGAGTAACATATTTTGATGATGTGGACATATACTCTATAACTACTTCAGTATCAAATGCTTCCATGGAAAATGTAAACACCTTTGGAGCAGGTACATTCCCATATAACTGGAAGCCCTATGGAGATGCTTTTGCTTACAGCGATACTCAGGAATATTATCACAATATGCTTAGTTTGGCTATTGCGGATCTGTCTGCAGCAACCGGTGGAGGAGTCCGTTCTTCACTGATTTCAGGAATAATTGAAGGTAAAGCATATACAGCGGGAATAATGGCAAAATGTGAATACGGTACCATGAACCTTATACTTGAGTTCTTGGATGAAAACTTCAATATAATTGACAGCAAGCCTCAGGCAATTACAGGAAACACATGGAGACAGTATGAAGTTACTCATATTGCTCCTACAGGCACAAAATACGCTGTAATCGCTCTTGACAGTTCAGATGAAAATATGGGAATAGCATACTTTGATAAAGCGGAATTTGCTCCAAAAGTCAGAGAAATAGGTTCACGCACTCAGTTATTTATAGATGATTACATGATCGAAAGCATGACAGGAATAACCAGAACGTTCCATCAGGCGCAAAAAGTAGGACCAATAATAGAAGCAGATAAGCCTTGGGAAGGTGGATTTGCATATATTTACGGAACGGTACTTTATGATGAGCAGGAAGAGATATATAAGATGTGGTACCAGACTGCAAATAGTTTTGTCTGCTATGCTACATCCACAGACGGTATAAACTGGGATAAACCTGATCTTGGCATATATGAGTATGACGGAAATAAAAACAATAACATACTTGGTATATGGCATATTGCTAACGTGTTCAAAGACATGAAGGAAACTGACCCACAGAAACGTTATAAAATGTTTACATTTAATTTTGACTACAATGACAGCTATTACTGTGTACACTATTCTACAGACGGGCTCAGGTGGTCTGAAGGCACAGAAGTTATATATGGAGCAGATGTAACTACTGTAGCCTATGACAGTTATTATGACAGGTATGTGGGACTTGTAAAAATCAATATACCATCAAAACGCATGCACAGAAATGTGATAAGCGATGATTTGATTAACTGGTCTGTACCAATAAGAATGAACTCTCTGAGCGATCCAATAGACTCAATTGGATACTTAAGGGCAGATGGCTATGGCGGAGGACTGTATCCTTACGAAGGAGTATATGTAGGCTTTGGCTGGCTGTTCCAGATTACTGGTAACGATTTGATGGATGGTCCGGTAGATGTTCACCTTATATTCTCAAGAGACCTTTCAGAAGATTGGCAAAGACCGACCAGAGTACCAATAATTCCAAGAGGTGAAGAGGGAACCTGGGATGATGGATGTATTTATACAGCTAATACTCCTATCCGCATGGGAGATGAAATCTGGTTGTATTATGGTGGATTTGACGGGACCCATGCACCAGACTATGAATACCATGCCGGTATAGGAATTGCCAAGTGGAGATTAGATGGATTTGCATCCCTGGACAGTACTGAATATGGAATACTGGAAACTGAACAATTTGTATTCGAGGGAGATCACCTGTTTGTTAATGCCAATGCATCCAACGGATCACTGTTGGTTGAGCTACTTAATGAAGATGGCAATGTAATTCCAGGTTTTAGCAAAGATGACTGTGATGTAATTACAACAGACAGCGTAAAAACATTAGTTAGCTGGAGAGGAAATTCAAGTGTTAAATCACTGGAAGGTAGGGTAATAAGCATCAGATTCCACAGTGAAAATACTGAACTGTATTCCTTCGGCTTTAAACCCTCAGAGGATGAGGATACAGGATATAACATTGAAATTGGTCCTGAAAGCAGAGGAGGAGCGGGATATACCCGTACCATATCCATAAGCGGCGAAAAATCCGATGAACTTGAAGGAAAGTACCTGGTAGTACAGTTCACAGAAGGAACAGGAGTCAATGCCAATGTAACTGTTATAATGATGTCTGTTTCAGACAAGGAGGCTGCAGTATCCTATCAAACCGAAGGAACAAAGGTTGAGGCATGGCTTGCAAGCGGTATGCCGGACCTTGTAGGAGAAAACATGGGTGTTGAAATATATGCCTATGCCTCTTCTGTAAGGCAGCCATCAGTTTTAAGCCAGATAAGCATTACAGGAAAAGAAACGGTCCTTATGGGCTATTCCACGACCCTGGAAATATCAGCCCTTGATCAGTATGGGGATCCTATGGAAGCAGAAATAAGCTATAATTCTCTCAATCCTTCCATTGCTACAGTGGATGAGAATGGATTTGTAACAGGTGTAGATGCAGGAGCAGTTACCATTCGGGTAACTGCCTCCGCAAATGGAATTAACCTGACTGAAGATTATACTGTAAGGGTTTTAGAGAAACCTGTTGTTGTTGAACAGGAGGAATTGTTTACCATTCAGCCTGATGACGGTGGTATAAATCAATTCCCTGATATGTTCAAGTTTGGGGATACAATAATTGTTACATTCTCCAAACACATGGATGCAGCTGTACCTGGCGGACTGAACGGAATGAGGATTTCCCGTGATAATGGACTTACCTTTGACGAATACTATGAATCGTCCCATGATTTTATACCGGGCAATATGGCCCAATTGAAGAACGGTGATCTGTATTTTGTGGGATTAGGTGGTATGTTGTCAGAAGATACGGTGCGCTGCTGGTCTTATGTTTCCAGTGATATGGGCAAGACATGGACACGGCGTGAAGGAGTGCTGCGCACTACAGGTGAAACCTTCCCCAGGGGAGGGGCAGGCCTATCTTCAATTGTCATGTCCGGAACTCCTATGGTGGAAGAAGACGGAACATTGTACAACTCTCTCTACGGATGGTATCTGCAAGATAATAAAATGCGCTGCCTCTGGGCAAAATCAACTGATAACGGACTTAATTGGGAAATTGTATCTACCATTGCTTCCGGTTTGCCATCCATACAGTTGGCAAGAGAAGCTGATGGTTTTGCAGAGCCTTGTGTTATAAGATGTGCTGACGGCTCGTTACTTGCTGTTATGAGGACAAGAACAGGCTTACCGTTAGTCCAGTGCCGTTCTTACGATAACGGACTCACCTGGACCGAACCCACAAGGCTTCCAGGTGTTGACGGGACAGAACTTGCGGATTCAATAACAGGGTCAGTATATCCAAAGCTATTGATGATGTCAAATGGAATATTAGTTTTAAGCTATGGAAGGCCGGACGCCAAGCTTTTGGTTTCTGTAGACGGATGCGGTTATCAGTGGGATTATTTTACCGTAGTTTACGATGACCCAACTGATGGAAGCCAGTGCAGTGGTATGACAGGCATTGTGGAAACGGAGCCGGGACGCCTGCTCATCTGTTCAGATACCGGAGCGGTTGCCTATAATCCGCCGGTAAAATCTATCTGGGGTAAGTTTGTCAATGTTTATACTGCTTTCCCGGATGAATATAACTACCATCGTGCGACAATAGCTACAAATGTTTCAAAGGTAGCCCTTCAGGATACAGATGAACGTGTGCATGTTCAGGTTTTTGACTCTTTTGGCAGGCTGGTTCCAGAAAGTGAATATACTATAGTTTATACTTCTGATAATCCAGAAATTGTATTAGTGGACGGAGAAGGAAAACTTACACCGGTTAGTGCAGGTTCAACCACATTAAGAGCAATAGTGACCATGGATGGGGTAACACATGAAGAGATAACTGCTTCTATAGAGATAATAGACGCGGATATCATTACATCTTTAAAGTATAAAGTTGTTGATCCGTTTATCGAACCAAATGAGGAAACACGGATACTTGCATGGGTTGAAAACGGGCTTGGACAAGAAGTAAAAGAAGGGGTAACAATTACTTTTGATGCTGATTCCAGCAATATAGTAACTGTTGACGGTTCAGGAAAAGTTAGCGCAGGTTCAGAACCAGGGAAGGCTATAATAACAATTACAGCCTCCAGGAATGGTATTGTATTTACGGAAGAAGTGGCTATAACAGTTGTGCGGGATATTGAAGTTCCTATGACCTTTGAAGGAGAGACAGAAATACCTGCTGGATTTGAAGCGGTATTTAATACCCCGACAATTTATGACTTTAACGGAAATACAGTTTTAAAAATACATGATTCACAAAACAACAATGCAGCTACAGTGGAATATATAGGCAGAGATACTCAGAAGAAGATATTTGAAGTTAAAGTTTATCCGGAAGTGCTTGATAAAGGCTTTGTTCTGCTACTTATGGATTTTAACGGCATCAAGGAGGTAGCCTACCAGCTTAATATTGGTGGCGACGGATCAATCAAATATTTCACCGACTCTGCTTATTCTTTCTGCCCGGCAGGAACCATTACACAGGGCAAATGGTATAAATTCCGCATAGAGGCAGATTGCCTTGGTGAAACCAAAGTATATATTGATGATGTTTTCGCAGGAGTCATTCCCAAGAGAACGGAAACTCTTGAATCAGTGGATCGTGCCCAGTTTATTGCAGGTTCTACAGCAGGTGTCAGGGACATAATTTATATTGATGATTTTGTTTTCTTCGAACCCACAGAAAGCAATATGCAGCTTGCTACCTTTGAAGCTACCATACCCTCCGGGACACTGGCAAAAGATTCATCGATGCAAATAGAAACTATTGCAAGGAATATACACCAGATTACATTGTTTGATGTTTCATATACTTATGAATCTTTAACTCCTGAAACTGCATCAGTCTCAGACACAGGAGTTATTACCGGCCTTGCAGGCGGTTCTGCTCAAATTAAGGTTACAGCTTCAAAAGGGGACGTTACACTTGAAAAAGTAATAACACTGACGGTTGTGTCAGACGATATTGACAGTGTTACAGCCACAGTAGCAAAAAGCAAGATTTTGCAGGGTGGTACAACCACCATTACAGCAGTTGCAAAGACAGAAGCAGGAGAACCAATAGATGCTGCAGTTTTAAGTTACGCAAGTGTGAATCCACAGATCGCAGAGGTGAATGATGCAGGTGTAATCACTGGTGTGGCAGCAGGTACAACAAATATTATTGTAACGGCAAGCCATAAAGGCGTTGAAAAATCCGCTATAGTATCAATAACGGTAGTCCCGTTCCCAGACGATTTTGAATCCTATAATGTAGATGATGTAAATGATATACCTGTAGACTTTACCGAAATCAATCTGTGGGGAAGGATTACTGAAGGAAGCGGATACAATGGCACCAAAGGCTTCGAAATATGGGACAATGCTACCGGAGCTACTGCTATGGTTACCATATCGAAAAATCCTTCCGCGGCTAAATTGCTGAAATTTAAGCTAAAACAGAATTTGGCGACCACCGGCACAGCTGGTACGATTACTCTGCAGTTGAGGTCATCTTCAGGAACAATAGTATATTATATTGGAATTAATCCTGCAGGTGAAGTATCTAATCCTTCGGGAACAGTACTTGAAGGAGCAAAAATAGAGAATAACAAGTGGTATGAGGTAGAAATGGTTCTGATTCCGGGAGAAACATCTTATATGAAACTTAAAGATCTTGATGCAGGAACAGAGCCCCAAACCTATACGCTAACTATGACTACTCCTACTGCAACAAATATTGCTTCATTGGTAATTACTTGCGGAAGAGGTGGCGGAGTAGTAGATAAGATGTATTTAGATGACTTCATGTTCGTGGACTATCAAGAATGATAGGCTATGAAAAAAATGTAAACAAGACCACGAATAGGAGGAAAGTTATGTACAAGAGAATTTTATCAATGATATTTCTAATTATCATGTGTCTAACGCTGCTTCCCCTTCGGGCGGTAGCGTCTGCAAATATTGAAGCAACCTATTCTGACGGAGTGGTGGAAGTAGTTGGGTCAGGCTTTACAAGCGGCACCAGCTACACAGTGAGGATAGTGGACACAGTAAATTCACAATTAAAGGCCATGGGCCAGGTAAAAGCAGATGGAAATGGTAACATATCTGTTTCCATAACAACGGGAGTATTGGAAGAGCTGGAAAACTATGTGGCATATGTAAATAACCCGGACGGCACACTTGCCGCATCAGACAATTCCATAGAAGGAAGCTCTATACTTTATACAGCGACTATTCAGGCAGGAACCGGAGGAAGAATAATCACCGGTACAAGCGGACGGTATCCTTCCGGAACCATAATCACTCTTGAAGCCGCTGCAGACAGCGGATATGTATTTAGCAGATGGACTTCAACCAGCGGCCAGTTTGCAAATGCAAACAGTGCATCAACAACCTTTACAATGCCGGC
>DULL01000119.1 GCA_012840395.1 Clostridiaceae bacterium
CCTTGCCGGAAAGAAGATATAATAATATATGAAAAAGATTAATAGCTACGGAAAGGATGGTTAAAGGTGGAGGCTAATCTCGATTTACTGTTTACCCGCAGGAGCATCAGGAAATATACCGATCAAAAGATTCCCGACGAGCTGATAAAAATCATTCTTGCGGCGGGCATGGCTGCCCCCTCGGCAGGCAATGAAGAACCTTGGGAATTCATTGTAGTTGATGAGAGGGAAAAGATGATCGCAATCACAGAAGTTCATCCCTATTCAGCCATGCTGAGAAATGCCAGCCATTGCATCATTACTTGTGCCAATCCCGCAAAATTCAAATATCCTGAAGAATACTGGATTCAGGACTGTTCAGCAGCCACCCAGAATATGTTATTGGCGGCAAACGGACTGGGACTCGGAGCTGTCTGGCTGGCTACTTTTCCGAAGATGGATAGAGTTGAAGGAGTAAGAAGAATCTTTGCAATTCCCCCGGAGATAATTCCGGTCTCCATGATTTCCCTGGGTTACCCGGCGGAAAAGAAAGCCCCGAAAAAGGGCTGCAATGAGGCTCTGATCCATTGGAATAAGTACTAAACTAAGCTTTGCCCGGCCGGGAATACTCACAGGGCACCCCGGTCTGGCATTTACCGCAACCGTAGCGGGGAGCAAAGCGGTGCTCAACTTCCACATGAACAAAATGATGACAAGGGTCATGCTCTTTACCGTTCATGGTGATGGCATTTGCCGGGCAACGGCGGATACAGGAGCCGCACTTAGTGCAGTATTCATAAATATCCTGGTATTCACGGGGTGTAGGTTCATACTCCATACTGGTGATGACGCTTCCATACCTTCCTGCGCAGCCCTTTGCGGTAATCAGGGATTTGCTGAGGCCAAAGGTGCCCAGTCCGGCAACAAAAGCTGCATGCCTTTCGGACCAGTTACTGTTGTATCCGAAATTTTTAAAACGGGGATCCAGGGAGGGAGCCAAGGACTCGGCGCCTGCCTTCTTGAGCTCTGAGCATAGGAGCTCACGTAATCCGTTATTGCAAAACTCCCCTTCAAAACGCCCATGGAGCCACTCTATGGCCGGATAACCTCCTGAACGGTTGGCTTCTCTAACCTGAGAAGAAAAAGGGAGAAAGTAGGAGATGACAGTTTTAGCCCCGGGAAGCCATTCCTGAGGAGAAAGATAATGGGGGCCCACAACTCCCGGTTCCCTGAGCTTTTCAAAAAGAGGGTCTTGTGCCGAAGCGACGCCGAATATGGGCGGGTCATAGATCGGCATTCCATTTAGTTCTTGGTCGAAGTTTAAGGGGTTGGTGCGGATGAAATCCTCCGCAATTGTATAGAGCCTGGTAATCTCAGTCATGGTTTTCTCCTCCGCTAGTGCATGATACAGAAGATTTCTTTCTCACTGTTTGGAAATCCTCTTGCATTTGGGGAGATATTTTAAGAAATATTGTACATTTTTGGCGAATATCAGGAGAACCGGAAAAGATATATAATTGGTTGCAATACAACAAAAAACGCTCATTAGGAGCGGTCAGATAGGGATTTATAATTCCTAAAAAATTCGGCATAGTCGTTGATATTCGGCTATGCCGTTTTTTCGTTTATTTTGGTAAGTCGATAGCACCAATGCAGTTATAGAAAATTTGAATCCGCTGGGTTCTGCGGCCA